>CAZBHA010000083.1:0-3765 GCA_964491675.1 uncultured archaeon | reverse complement strand
CCATCTGGATTTTCCGCTTGAATCACACATATTTTTTGCTTACCATCCAAAAAACAGTTTTAAACCCCGGCTATACTTATGCATTCAGGGTAAGGGCTCTCGACCCTTCGGAACGAATGCACTACCGCAACAACGGCTACAGCGAGGTTTGTTGGTTTACCTACAAACAATCAGCGGCCTGGAATCTTTCGTTTTCTGATAATTCTACAAGATTGGTTTTTCTCAACCCACATAAAAATGGTGATACCCTGTCGGTGAACAACGAAAATGATTTTTTGCTTAACTGGTGCTGGTTAAACACAAACAATTCAATGGTTGATGATGAATACATTGCTAATAATAATATTGAAAAATACATTGTAAGCATACATAAATCGGGGAAAGGAATTAACAATGTTTCTTTTTCAAAAGAGTTAATACGCAACAGCGTGGACCAGTTAATCCCTAGCTACTTACAATTAACAAAAGAAGAGGCATTGAATATTGGGCTCGAAGATGGCCAAAGCTATACCGCAACAGTTGATGTTTTCAATAACACTAACCAATTGGTTAAAAAAGCCGAAAGCCCAAATTTTGTTTTTAAGATTGCCAACGACGAAACCCCATCTATAAATATTCCAATACAAGCTCTTATCAATTATAGTTTTGAGAGTTATCCCGAAACCTTTCCGGTAATTAATTCCGAAGTAATAGTTGAAGTACTTTCAAAACCACATACTATTCAATTGCAGAATACCAAATACACCACTAACCATAAACAAAATTCAAAACAAAATTCCGAAAGTGATTTTATCAATATTGCCTCACTTGTTGCACGAACGAACAGCATGGGGCAATTAGACACAACGATTTCCATACCCGAACAATATTTAAAAACCGATTCGATTGCTTTTTGCATAAAGTTGGCTAACAGTTATTATGTCGATAAAGATTTTGAGCTCAGCTACCTTAACCCGGCAAACGGTAATCTACAAGTTAACTTTGGAACACTTACGGCCAAAACATACGCTTATTCGCTTAAGTTGAACGTAAAAAAAGAATTCACAAATTATAAAATAACCCGAAACGAATCGGGTGTAAATGTTTCATTAACCAATCAGGAGGCTGTTGATCTATTAAGTTCAAGCAACCAAACTTCCGACCAATATCAGGAAAACATTTATAAAGTTGATAAAGAAGGGATAGCAGAAGGCATTCCAGTAGTATTGTACCGCGAAAACAAACAAGAAAACATACCTCTTTACGAAGGAGAAATTACCCAATCGAACGCACCTGCCCAAAATCAATACAACAACATAACTGTAGTTGCCTTTGGTACAACCAGCCTCGAAAACGACAGCACCTATATTACTTTCGACAAGCTTCTGGCAACAAACAATATAAACGAAAGCTACTACATATTGGCTATACCCCACTTAGATTCACTTATAAAGCAAAGCAACAATATGCAATATTTCAGCTCAGCAAATAGCACTCATTTTGAATCAGTTAACAACTCGACTCTAACACCACAGCTCAATAATACCATAGCAAGTGTAATCAACAACCTAAACCAAGGTAATCTGCTCACCAACTTTGTCGATTCGGGTAAATTCATAGCCGAACCAATGCCATTTTCATTGGTATTACCTACAGAACCAAAAACCGAAGAGGCTTTTTACCGTAATATTGAAGCCAGTTATGCTATAACATCGTGCATGCCCCCTACATCGGTACTTAAAGGTCGCTTGCTTTACGAGTGGATGACAGACGATATGCATACCAAAAGGCCAATGTCGAACACCCATTTCAGGGTAATTGTCGATTATGTTGATGATAAGGGAAAATCTATAGGGTCGATTCAAAATTCATCAAACCAAGCTGCCGGAAGTATTACAGGGCATTGGGAATCGGACTATTTCATTCCCGAAGGGTCGAACGAGCCACTTTCGTTGATCGATCAATACACAACTATGGCCGAAGGGATGACCGATAGTGACGGATATTTTACAATAGAAGTGGTAAATATTAACCAGAAAGGAGATTTAGGCTCGGGATATTTGCACCACAACGAAGGAGGCTCAGCTGAACCAATTGTAGGACCATCAATTAAGGATAAAGTGTTAGGTGGTGTTACCGGCAACGAAATAATTAACCCTGCTCCATACGACAATGCCAACATATTTGGTAATAATATGAATTCAACAGGCAATCAACAAACTGTTGGGGTTCAAAATACTATAAATTCGGGTTCTTTTAACGTGGGTTTCGATGCCGGAAGCCAATCATTTGAACTTGGCAATGTTCAGGCAGGCGCAATGAATAAAACCATGGGAATTGTAATTCAAAATGATGAATTTATGGGCAATGCACACGGGCCAAATCCAGGCACTGCTTCATCTCCTCTGGCCGACGACAATACTCCGCCACAACATTTTGAACAATTCAGGCGTACCTACCGAATTGTAATAGATGGAAACAAAGCACCTTATTTTTATCCATCGCAAAAAGTTATCGACGATGTGCAAGCATTTGAAAGTATGGCTGCCCCAATCGACATTTCACACTTTGTAAAAGAGTTTAAACTTAAAGTGAAAGTTGTTGAAATGAACAATGAGCAGGAAGAGCTTACTGTTACCCAAGTTCAGGCAACCATTTTCCGAAAAGGCAACAAAAACATTTACTTGCCACTTGGCGAAGGCGATGGGAAATATACCTATGCCGAATTGCTCAACCCTGTTTACCACAACACCGGCAACAATACTTCTTTTGAACAATTGTGGCCCAAACAAACGGTAAACGCCGATGGAACTACCAATATTTTAGGTGGTTTGCTGCAAAGCGAAAGAAACAATTATGCCATTCAGGCATCGAGCTTTGTTAATACCGGCTCAAAAACTTACGCATCAACAATTGTTGATATGCCAACAATAATGGATAACAACCTAAACTGGAGCAACCCGGTTATACCCGAAGATTCAATAACTGTTGTGCTTACCCCACTACCAAGCCGTATTCTGGTTCATGTTAAAGATAATTTGTCGGGGCAACCTTTAGGCTCCTCACGCAACACAAGGGTACAATTTTCAAATATGAATATCCCTTATTTCTGGTTAAACGACCAATCGGCACCGGTTGATAATTACGGTTACCTCGAATTATTTGTGAATCAAGCTCCCCTTTCGGAATTTTTTAACAACCAAACCGAACAAAGTAACATTTACCTTACTGCATCAGCCGAAGGATTCAATCAACCCGAAGCCCTTTATAAAACAACGCTTCGAAAATTGGGAACCCAAGCAACCCCAACCCTATCGTTGCTTCCTGCAGCCAACATTACCGGCCGCATTATCGATGCCGATTACCAAACTACAAACGGCCTGTTTAATTTTAATGGAGTACAAGCATATATTCAGGCCGATTCGAGTACAATTTGGGAAACCGACCACTTGGGAAATTTCGATATGCCCATTGCCCCCAAAGCGGGTGTTAAAGTAAAAATTATTCCAAAGGATGTAGCTTGGTTCGATACAGTTTATGTGTTGACACAAGCCAATGAACTTCAAAAAACAATTAATTTGGGCGAAATAAAAGTGTACCGCCGTAAACACCGCATACAGTTCAACATTACGCAAAAAATGCCCCCGGGTTTCACAGGTCCACCCACACCAATAAGCGAAGCAACGGTACAACTTGGCCCCGATGTGGTAAAAAGTACAGCAAACGGAACGGCCAAATTCGAGTTCGAAAATGTTTCGGTTAACAATTATACCTTTATAGTGAGAG
>CAZBHA010000082.1:0-3769 GCA_964491675.1 uncultured archaeon | reverse complement strand
AAATTATTTGCTTCAGGTAGAAGAGATTCTTCAACTTTACTTGGAAAAATTAATAATTGGTATGATGATTTAGCAAGGAAAATAGATGATTTGCCAGCTCAAGCAATTAAACAAGAAAGAATTAATTTATTTCAAAATAGAATTAAAAATAATGGTTTAGATAGTATTTGGGGAAGTTTAACTATAAAGAAAAATTTGTTTTCCTCTGGAGCAAAAGGAGATATTGGTAATTTACTTGCAACCGATTCTCCATTAATGAAATTAACTCCTACTCAAAAACAAGAATTTTTTAAATCATTAAATGATCTAAGGTCTTTTGCAAAACAAAGTCAAGGAAAAATATCTAGCTTAACTGATGCTTTGCCTAGTGGAGTAGCTACAACTGCGGCAAGAGAACAACAAGTAGAAATTGCAAAAAAATTAGCTAAGGAATATAATTCTTGGGATGATGTTGTATTTTTGGATTTTCCAGAATGGATTAAAGATTCAGGAACTCTCTCTGAATTTCAACGATTTACCCTTAAAAAGAATTTGACTGCGCCGGGAGCAGGGTATGTTAATTTAGCTGAAGAAGGGTCGTTTAATGCAAAAGCAGTTCTTGACGAATTTTCAAAAACTGGTAATTGGGGTAAATGGGTTGATTCAGTTGATGGGAAAACTTTTGCGGCAAATGCAGATGGGACTTTAAAATTATTTGAAAGAGGGCAAGGGGGAAAAGTAATTGCAAGTGCTGTTGGGGTTGATGATCTTTCAAGATATGTTGGCCCAACAGGGGCTGCGGGAGATATTGCTGTTAAGGTTAGAGAAACAGGGGAAATTTTAGAAATAACTCAAGGTACAATTGATAAGTTAAGGGCAGGAACTCATTCGGGAACTCTGGATGTTGTGGGTGTAGATTGGATTGAAAAAAATGTTAGTTTAACTCCCGAAGATTTAGCAGGAATATTAACTCAAAAAAGAATTTATGGAAGAGTAAGTACTGCAAATAATAATTTAGATGATTTATATTATGCTTTAAGAGAAAAACCAGAATTTACTGCAGGAAGAAGTTTTAGTTTGCTTGATTCTCAACTTCAAAAAGAAGAACAATTTTTCAAAAACTTCTACACTCAACATCTTAAAACTGGAATTTATGCAGGAACTTTAAAACCAATTGGTTACTGGCAATTAAAAAGAGGATTTGGTTATGAGAATCTTTCTTCTTACATGCTTCCTGATACTTGGACGCAATTAGAAGTTTCACAAGGTTATGATAAAATTTATGCAGATTCATATATTGATTTTTATGCAAACGAAGGAAGCGATCAAGGAGATTTATTTAAAAGATTAATAAACTCACCAATTTCAATTTATAATTTTTTATTAACAAAAGCAACAGAAGAAAATTCAGTTTTCTTATCAGAGTGGGTTACAAAGTTAACCGGGTCTAGCGATGGAATAGATTCAGAAGGATTTTTATTAAGTACAAAAACAATAATGCGTGATGAAGTAGAAAACATTGCATTTTATTCTCATAATGAAACTTGTTCAGGGTGTAGTGCTGGATTTAAATTTGATGGTGAACAGTTAACCCTTACAGTTGCTGCTCCTTCAAAAATAGATGCTTTTATTGTAGAAGCAACATCAAGAGAAATTGCAGAAAAAAAAGGTGCAACATTAATTGCATACACTCATCATTCTAATTTAAGTGGTAGTGATGGAAAAGTTCCTGGTGGAGAAATAAATTTGTCGCAAGCAAGAAGTGATAAAACAACTTGTGAAGATGCAATAAGAAAAAGTATGATTGGTTTTGTATTACCAAAATCAGCAAATGCTGCGATTGTAATTTCAGGCACTGAAACTTTAGGTTATTTAGTTGGTTTAGGCCCAGGATTACTTGTAACTGCATTTATGCAATTATTAATTACTCCAGAACTTCAAGATTGTGTTGATGATGTTGAAGGATATTATATTCACTTTTATGATCCTCCTAGTGCAGTTGCTAGCAAAGCAAAACCAAAAGAAGTTATTTCCTCACAAAATATTACACAAACTTTTTCAAACTTAACTGCAGGTTTGAAAAATTCTACTGGTGAAGAAAATCTTACTGCTGGAGCACTTAGTGAAATTTCAGAAGAGTTTGAAAAATTTGCAGAGGGAGCAAAAAGAGATAATTTACTTCAAGCAAAAATAAAAATGATGCCACCAAATAGAGGGAGTGTTGTAGGTAGTGAAGTGTTTTATATTTGGTATAAAGGAAACATGATGCCTACTGGACTTAAAACAGAAGGAAAAATGGTTATAACTGATGGAAATGATTCTGTTGAAGTTAATTATGAAGAAGGATCACTTTCAATTAATGGAGAAAAAATAATTGATGATAAAAAAGAAATAATTGGTCTAGCAACTACTGATACAAGAGTTCCAGCAACAATTATTCCTTCAAAAGTAAATACAATAAGTGCACCAAATACAAGTGATATTGTATTTGAATTAACTCCTGCTGGCGAAGTATATGTGCGACAACAAAATGTTTTGGATTGTGTTCGTAAAGCTATAGAAACTCAATCAGGAATTAGTTATTCAGGAAATGAAATTTCAAGTGTATTTGGAAATTTACTAAGTATTAACACTCAAAATTATGATAAAGTAACTGTTGGAGAAAGCCAGATTTATTTAGAAGGAAGTGGTCCAAGAGTAAAAGGTGGAATTGGATCTAAATTTTTAATTGATGGTTTTTGGAATTCTCGTTTAGAAATTGATAATAATAGAAATGTTGATGCTGGGAAATTTATTGGGATGGCATTTGAAAATGGATCAATTGTAATAAATAAAGAAACAAATGAACTTGTAATTTGGTTAAGACACCATAAAAATGCAATTTTAACTAACAACGAAGTTTCTGGATTAAAAGCTAAATTAACTACTACTGATAATGAAGAAGAATGTCCCGTTCCAGCTATACAACTTGAAGCTCTTGGTTTTCCAGGGGATGCACTGGGTCAGCAAAAAGTTGGAAATTTTAACAGTTCAATGGAAGTATTAGGACCATTTACACAATTTACTACTGATTCAAAGATATATCAATTTTATTCAAAAAGAGATGAAACTGGAGAATGTAAAGATTATTTTAAAGTAATTGATAAAGAAACTGGAAAAGTAATTGCAGATTCTGAAATAGTTGGTGGGATAGTTCAAGATGAAGATGGAAAATTAAAATTCCAAACAGCGGATGGAAAAAGTCATACACTTGATTTTAGTGCAGAAAATGGTGTTCCAAAGGTTTCATATAATGGAGCTCCTGCAGAAACTTTATTAACTGCGCAAGGACCAAATGGTTCATTTTGGTATGATCCAAATACAGGAAAATGGTATCCTGAAAATGGAATACAAATTCCACTAGGCCAATCAATAAAAGATAATGGACTTTATTATGGAACTGATAAGGATGGCCAAGTTAGTGGTAGTGGAGTAAACCCAATGACATTTAATATAGGCCAACAAGGTAGTGGCGGATTTAATATTCCATTAACTCCAACTTCATTATTAATGCAAACAATATTAATAATGACTTTCCTTTCAGTAGTATTTTATATTACAAAAATAAAAAAATAATATTATTTTTTTAATAATTTAAAAAATTAATTTTTAGAATTAAATTTTTTTAAATTCTTTTTTTTTTTTTAAGATTAATTTAGAATTAGATTTTGTTAAATTTAAGTATACATTGGAGTATCTATTTTTTGAATTTCAGAATCTTGTTTTTTTGATTCAAGTTCTTTAATATGCT
>CAZBHA010000081.1:697-3898 GCA_964491675.1 uncultured archaeon | reverse complement strand
ATATTATCTCTTACTTGATTTAAATCATTTTGGAAAGTTATTGCATCAAGTACTCTATTTTCTAAGCTGTGAACTAATTCAACTGTTTGAAAATCTAAGTCAGTTAAATTTTTTATTTTAGTTAATAATCTGTATTGATCTCCTAATAATAATTTTGTTTGTAAATCAATTATTGGGCTAGTTACTTTGTTTCCATTTTCTTTAGTCCATTCTAAATAATTGTTAAATAATAATGCTGGGCAATTTCTAAAACAAAAACCATCTCCAATTTCAAAATTTGTTTCATATTCAAAACTTTCTTCTTCTAAATTACTTTCAATATTATAATGAATTGCTTGATAATTTAAATTTAAATTTGTTGCATTTTGATCAGTTTTTATTTGCAAAATTACAGGTATTGCAATTTTTCCTTTTATATTAGAAATTTTAATATTTGCTTGAATAGCATTGTTTGTAACTAAATTAGGATTTGCTTCTTTTTCTATTATTTTCCCATTATAATCATTTGTCATTAAAATTGTTGTTCCATCAATTGAATAAATATTATTTATAACAAAGTTTTGATCAGTTGAATAAAAGTTTACTACTAATGGGCCTTCGTTTTCATTATTTAAAATTACTGTAAAATAAAACCAATATTCTTTTTCAGGAGCTATACTTTTTGTATAAGTTGTACTTTTCATATCTAAATTTATTGGATTTGAATTGTATATTTGATCTAATAAAACTTGAACTTTGTTATCATTTGGGAGTTGATCAACGCTTCGCAAATATATTTCTTTTTCTCTTTGAGTTCTATCAATTGTAAATGGAATTGTTTCATAAGGAATCAGATTTGTATCAGTTGTTTTTATTATTATATCAGTTCCTTTTTTTGTTTCATTAGTTAAATATCTTCCAGAATTAGTTTTTCCTTTAAAAACAGAATTAAGTGTTTTAGTTTTTTCAAAAGTAGTTATATCAGTTATTATTATATTTCCAGATGGGTTATAAAATCGGTATAATAATTTTCCAGTTCCAGTTGTAAGATTTAATAAAATTTCAGTTTCTTGATTTTTTGTTAGTGAAATATTTTGAATTGCTTCATCTTTTTTTGCATGATCAATTGCATATATTTGGTAGTTTCCTGCTGGTAAATTTTCAATGATTATAGTTCCATTAGAATCAGTATATCCATTAGCAAGAATTGAAAAGTTTAAGAAATTTTGATATTTTAATTGAATTAATGCTTTATTTTCAGGCCTATTTAAATCATCAATAACATTTATTTTTATTTTTGCTCCTCCGCTAGAAATTATTTCTTTTTGATGTTGTCCAGTATTTTGTAAAATTATATTAAACACTTTTTTTTCATAACCTGTTGCGTCAATTACTCCAATTAAATTTTGAGTAGTATCTAAAAAAGGCACAGCACTTGTTTTTCCATTTTGAGTAGTTGTTCGAGTTGGTAATTTATTTCCATCTGAATTATAAATTTCAATTTTTGCATTGGGTACTGGTTGATTTTGATCATTTATTAATTCTATTGCGATATATTTTTTTGTATCGGGGTTTATTGATTCACTTTCAGTTTCAAAATCAATATTTATTATTTTTTGTTCGCCTGCATTTATTTCAAAAGTTCCATATTTAACTTCGCCTGTTTTTGTTGAAGTTGCAGTATAAGTATAAGTTCCTTCTTTTATTTTTATATTTCCTGTACCCATTGAATTTGTTGTGTATGGTGTAATTTCTTTAAATTCATTTTCTAGTACAAGTTCTGTTTTTTCTCCACCATTTGGGGAAGTTGCTTCAAAAAATACTGTTCCTAATAAATTGGTTTCTTCAAGATTTATTATTTTTCTTTGTTCTGAATTTGTTAATATTACAGTTTTTTGTTCAAATCCTAACGCAGTTGCTTTAATTTGTGCTGTTGTACTACAATTAAGATTAATTTTCCATCCATCTATTGGTTGATTCTCAAAAAAACTAGTATTTGAATCACAAGTGATTTCAAGTTTAGCCTCATTTATATTATTTTGTGTTTTATCTAAAACACTAATATGAACAGTTCTTTCTGAAAAGTTTAATATTATCGGGTGAAGTGTTATTAATATTTTATCGCCAGTATCTAATAAATAATCAGTATAATCTTGATATCCTGTTTTTGTTGCTTTTAAATTTAATTCATCACTACAAACATTTGCGATGGCTTTTCCAGAATTATCAGTTACTATAGTTAATTGTCCATTTGAACATAATGAATCTAACTTAATTTCTACTCCTTTTAGTGGTAAATTGTCTGAAGAAAGAACAATTATTTCTTTTTGAGTTATTGTTTCAAAATTTGAAAGTGATACTGTTATTGAAGCTAATAATAAAATTAAAATAAAACTTATTAATCCTGCAACAACTAAAAAACTAGGTACTACTTGATCAACCCTATCAACAACTTTTCCAATAGGTACAAATTGATCCAAATAATCAACAAAGTCGTACCATTTATCCTCTAAATTAGTGTAAAAACCCATTTAAATCTTAAATATTAACAGTATTGACATTAATAAATCTATTTGTGAATTAATTTAATTTTTATTAAAATAAAAAGGTTTTTTGATTATTTAGTTGATTTTGCAATGGTATAAGCTCCTAGTGCAACTAAAATATATGCTAAAAGTCCGCTTATGCCTCTGCTAAAAAAATTGAAATCCAGCATATCTAAACTTGCAATTAAGAAGAATACTGATGCAACTATTGCAATTAAACCGTAAGGTAATTCTTTATCACTCATAGTTAATTTTTGCCCAAAACCTTATATAAAACTTTCCTTAACTGTAAAGAGTGATAATTATTAACTTTTAAGATTAATGTTAATATAATACTCTTTTTAATCCAAACTACTGCAAAATAATATAACTCTTAAGTGAGTTTATAAAAAAATAAGGTGAATAAAAAAAATGGAAAGAAATGATAGAAATAATAGAAATAGTAGACCTAGTGACGATAATAGGGAGATGTTCGACGTAGTTTGTTCTGAATGTGGAAAAGAAACAAAAGTACCTTTTCAACCTGACGGAGAAAGACCAGTTTATTGTAGAGACTGTTTTGCAAAACACAGACCTGCACGAAACGATCGCGGTCAAGGTTTTAGAAGAAGAGAATAATTAATGTTATTAAATTTTTTTAAAACACTTTTACTTTTATCACCACCCTGTTAAAATA
>CAZBHA010000081.1:0-687 GCA_964491675.1 uncultured archaeon | reverse complement strand
ATTTTTTTAAAATTAACACAAAACTCAATTTTTTTTAAGAGCAAAGAAATTTGCTCTTTTATATTTTTTAATTTTTATATTGTAAAATTAGCTACTTAATAAGTAAAATAATAGTTAAATAAGGATTAATATAAGTAAATAGTATAAATTGTAAGTAATTAATTGCTAATAATAATTAAATGCACTAAATAATTGAAACAAATCGGCCAGTTGTTTAAAGTTTAAAATAAGAGCCTCTGGAGGGATTTGAACCCCCAACCTCAGGTTTACAAAACCCGTGCAATAACCATTATGCTACAGAGGCGTTATTGATAACTAAATTGACGTTAATTACTTGTTAAAAACTTCCCTTTTGAATTTAATTTAATGCAAGTAAATAAATTAACACCTAAACAAGAAAGTGATATTTGTTTAGCATGTGGGGAGTGTTGTAAACGATATAATATTACGCTTTTGCCCGATGAAATAAGTGCAATTGCAAAAAAACTAAAAATTTCTAAAAAAAAGTTTTTGGAAAATAATTGTGAATTATTAGTAAAAGTTTTTCCAAAATCAACCCCGGGTGTGCTTACTTGCCCAACTGCATTTTTTCCAAAAAAAGTAGCTGATTTACTTTATAATGAATTTGATTATCTTCCAGCAGGGTTTTTTGTAGTTCCACAAATTGCATTAAAAAGAATTGAGAAT
>CAZBHA010000080.1:0-3946 GCA_964491675.1 uncultured archaeon | reverse complement strand
TGCTTTTGCAGGATTTAATTTTTTACTAGCTAATTCTCTTTCAGTAAAAAGTAACATTTTTACCATTGCTTGTTTATTTTTTGGATTATTATTTAATGCAAATTCTAAAGGTCTGGGTTGTTTTAAAATGTTCATTGAAAATCTATCAATTAAAGCTTGGTTTTCTATAAAAAGTTGCCCCCTAATGCCTTGTTTTTCTTTAATTAACCTAATTATTGTTCTTAATTCTTGTTGTATTTGATTTAATTCAAAACTAAATCTTGATCTTAATAATCTTTCTTCATTAAACCTAGCTTTTGCAACTCTTTTCATTTCTGCTAATTGTTGTGCTTCTTCAATACTTCCAGTTGGAATAAATCTTTCTCTAGCTTGTTTAAGTCCTTTTTTTGCAAAAGAAATTCCTTTTTTTGAAACAACTTGCGCACTACGCTTAACTTGCCCGGCAAACATTCTTCCTTTTGCTAGAAGGTCTGCTGTTCTTAAATTAGGATTAAGTCTTCTTGCAGGTGGTGCCATAATAGAATAGTGTTTTTTTAGGTTTATAAATTAATTTGTTTTAAATTTCAAAGCGAACACATTTAACATCAGCATTTTGTCCAATTTTTGAACTTGATGTTGGCAAACCACTTGATCTTGAAAATCTAAATGCATTAGTAATATTATTTGGAAGGGTTGTGCTTGTCCAAAATAATGTTGAAGAATCTATAAAAACATTATAAAATTCAGTTGAGCTATTATAATCTTTTATTGAAATTATTTCTTTTAATGATGGAACTCTCCATCCACTAGTGATTCCATCAAGTCCAATTCCTCCATTATTTGAATTCAAATTTACACAATATTGTAAAGCATCTTGCCAAGTTAAATTAGTTCCATTTGAATCAATTTGCCATCTTAAATTAGTTTTTTGATCAATTACAGTTTGAACATCAATTAAAAATGTTCTTGAAAAATTTAAACCATATATATTAGCATCTTGTGAAGGAAATTCAGTACTGTTACAATCAATTATGCTATTTATATCATAACAAATTTGTTGTCCTGTGCTTAATGTTTTATATCCATTACTTGTTGTTGCATTACCATCTATTCCAAATATGCTTTTTCCTTGAATAATATTTTCAGCAGACAAATTAGCATCAATTAAAGTTAAATCATTTGAATCATAATAACCTGCTAAAACTAATGAGCTTGACGAATTTAAGTTTTGTAAAGGCATTGTTCCATTAATTTTATTGTTAGGGTTTGTGTTATAAAAAGAATAACCTTCTAAAACAAAATTAGTTGTTGCATTTCCATCAAGCGTTGGACAGGGTGAACAACTTCCACAAGAGTAATTCCCCCTAATTCCAAAAATATTAACTCCATATCTAATATTTCTTGCAATAAAATCAGAGTCAATTGTTGTTAAATTATTTGCATCATAAAAACCACTTTCAAAAATAAAATTATTATCTTTTAAAAAGCTTTTATTTGAGTCAATAAATTTTTTAATTTCATCTTCGCAATTTAACTCAGGTATTATTGTTTGAGTTGTTTCTTTGCAAAAATAAGTTCCAGCTATTCCAAATATGCTTTTTCCTTGAATAATATTTTCAGCAGATAAATTAGAATCAATTAAAGTTAAGTCAATATTATTTGAATCTATATATAAAATCCCTTTTTGAAAACTAATTTCATAATTTTGATCATTATGAGGGTTTTCATTATTTAAACTAGTGCATCCGTTTAATAAAAAAATTATTGTAATTAATAAAAATATTAAAATTGTTTTTTTCATAATCATCACAAATTTAGTACACATTTAACTAATTCATAGTTTATAAATTAATTTGTTTTAACAAATTTTAAAAAAAACTTTACTAGTTAAATAAACTAATAAAATTTTTTTAAAAAATTTTGTGCTTGATTTTAACAATCAAGCAAAATAAGTTTTATTTTTTTCTTTTTTTGAAGAAGTAAAATCCAATTATTCCAACTGCAAGTACTAATAAAATTATTGGAACTAGTTCAGATTCGCCAACTCCCATAAATCCAAATAATCCTGTTGGAGTACTTGTTTGTTCTACTGTATCAACATCTAAATCTTGTGGTGCACTTGGTGTTTCGTAAACCAAATCATCCATACTTGGTCCTGCTTCATCAACTGGTTGAACTGTTTCTTCTTGTGGTTCTTGACTAGTTGTTGCTACTGGAGTTACTGTTCTTCCTCCGCTTGTTACTTGAGTTCCTTGTGAGTAAGCAGTGAAATCACTTGCTTGGCATGTATAAACATAAATGTAACCGTTTGTTACTGTATAAGAACTATTTGTGGGTGTTGCAATTCCACTTGCACAAGTTCCTGCTGAAGTTGTCAAACCATTTGTTGTCCAAATTCCATCAGATCCTTTTCTTTTAACTTGTAATACTGTTCCATTTGCTGCACTTACTGGTATTCTTACTTCTACTGGATTACTAAAATAAAGTGTTATTCCTGGTACTCCAAATTGTATTGTTTCATAAACTGTTCCATTATCAAAAGCCCCAATTTCACTTACTGATGAATTGCTTGAATCAAGTGCTTGTAATGCATCTGCGTTAAAATCTGTTCCAGTTGAAGAACTAATTACTGTTCCTGTTGGGATTAATGCTGAAGCTCCAACTGCAGAAACTGCAATATTTACATCGGCAGTATAATCATTCCCTACTTTTGTAAAAACTTCTAAATAATTTGAATCAAATATATCTATTGTACTTCCAATTACTTCAATTGTTTTTGTTCCAATTGTGTTATTTCCACTTAATAAAATTTTTGCGTTATATGATCCTGCAGTTGTTATTGGGTCTGCAACAAAAATGCATCCAACTAAAGTATTTGCGGATCCATACCCATATCCGTAACCATAACCAAATTGATTATTATCATATGCTTGGTTAGTCCAATCACAATCTTGAGAAAGATTATATATAATTCCGTTTAAATCTAAAACCATATTTTGGTCAATAAATCCTTCGCTTGTTATTTTTGAAACATCAATATCAAATTGGATATATTCTCCAGTGTTTATAATTTCATTTCCATTATTAATTATCCAATCAACTCCAAATGCAGTTGCTGGTCCTGCTAAAAATATCATTAAAACTAATGCGATTGCAATAACTGAAGAAATTAATTTACTGCCTTGTGGGTTATTATCTTTTTTATAAAAAGGATTTGAAAAATTTGTTTTTTCTTTTAGTTCGCTAGCTAGTGTAGTTGAAAAAGAGTCAACTAGTGATTCTCCTTTTTCAATTGAATTTAACAAGTCAGTTTCTACTTTAAAAGTCATTTTTTATCCATATATTTCTGCAGATTATTGTTTAAAAGGTTTACTATTGGGGTATAGAACTAGTTTTCGCATATAAATGTTATTAACTAGAGTGAATTAGTTATTTAGGTGATTTTAAGCTAATTTAGCCAAGTTTTTTGTTGTAAAAGATTTATATTAAATACTTGTTTTAACTTATTTTGAATATGAAAATTAATCCAAACCAAGAAGTAAAAGTTGAAGAAAAAAAAATTGAATATAATAAAGACCAGTTGTTTGTTTTAAATTTGTTAGAAAAATCAAAAAAAAATAAAGTTACTGTAATGGTTGCGCCTTCTTTTGTAGTTGATTTTGATTACAAAACCTTTGTTAGTCAATTAAGAGGCTTAGGTTTTAGTACAGTTACTGAAGTAACTTTTGGTGCAAAAATAGTAAACCAAATATATCAAGAATATATTAAAAAAAATAAAAAAAATCAAAGTAAATTTATTGCCTCTCCCTGTCCAACAAGTGTAAATTTAGTAAAATCACAATATCCTAATTTAATAAAATATTTAATGCCTTTTGATAGTCCAATGATTGCGATGGCCAAGGTTTTAAAAAAAAAATATGCACACAACCAAATAGTTTTTCTCTCTCCTTGTACTGCAAAAAAAGTA
>CAZBHA010000079.1:0-3997 GCA_964491675.1 uncultured archaeon | reverse complement strand
AAAAGTATTTAGAATAAACCCAATAGTTTGTCCTCCTTACAACGCAGACTTTGATGGAGATGAAATGAACTGCCATGTTCCTCAAACTGAAGAAGGAAAAGCAGAAGCAAGAAGATTAATGCTTACAAGAGATCAAATAATTTCTCCTAGATTTGGAGCGCCAGTAATTGCACCAGCAGAAGATGGAGTAAGTGCAATGTTTATTTTAACAATGCCACAAACTGAATTCACAAAAGAAGAAGCAATGCAATTAATGTATGAAATAGAACGAACAGAACTGCCAAAAGCAGATAGAGGAAAAAAATATTCTGGAAGATTAATATTTTCTCAACTATTACCAAAAAACTTTGACATTGAATTTGAATCATTCACAAGCAAAGTTTTAAGCCAAGTAAATGTAGAAAATAAAATTGGTGAAAAAGTAGTAATAGAAAAAGGAGAACTTAAAAGCGGAGTAATTGACGGAAACGCACTAAGTGTAGGAAAAGGAAAAGTTATTGATAAACTTGCAAGAGAATATCCTAGTGAAGTAATAGAAAAATTTTATTTTGATTTAAATAAAATCACTGCATTTTTATTAACAGGAAAAGGAATGACAGTAAGTTTAGCAGAATATGAAATTAGTGACGAACTAAAAAAATTAAAAAAGAAAGCAATTGATGATGCTATGAAAAAAGGAGAAGCACTTGTTCAAGCATACGAAAAAGGAACTCTTGAAATTATTCCTGGAAAAACAATTGAACAATCTTTTGAGCAGTACATGGTTAGAATGGCTTTTGAAACAAAATCAAAAGTAGAACAAGAAGTTGCAAAAGAAAAACTAAAATATGTAACTGGAGAAAAATTAACTCTAAATACAATTGCAATGATACTTGCAAAATCAAGAGGAAGTACAATTAACTTAATGAACATTGCAGGATTTTGGGGACAGGCAAGTGTTCGTGAAGGAAGACCAAGAAAAGGATTCACAAAAAGATTAATCACATCAAATGAGAGAGATGATGTTGGACTACTTGCAGGAGGATTTATTGAAAACAATTTCCTTGACGGATTAACTGCAAAAGAATATTTCTACCACGCAATGGGTGGAAGACAGGGAGAAGTAGACACTGGTGTATCAACAAAAGTATCAGGATACTTATACAGAAGACTTTCAAATGCATTAAAAGATTTAGTTGCAGCTCCTGATGGAACTGTAAGAACTGCATCAAATGCATTAATACAATACCAATATGGAGAAGATGGAGTATTCCCTAAAAATGCTAAAAACGGAGTAAGTATTGATGTTGCTAAAAAATATGAATTAATGAAAAAAAATGGGGAAATATCAGGTGATTAAAAATGGCTAAAGAAATTGACGAACTTGAAATAGTAGAAGAAGTTGAAGAAGAAACTGAAATCGAAGATGAAGAAGAAGCAGAAACACCTGAAGAAAAAGAAGAAGTTGAAATTGAAGAAGAAGAACCAGTTAACAAAAATGCTAAAAAAGTTTATGAAGATGAAGAAAGAGGATGGGAAAAAGTTGCCCTACCAAAAAAATTAGTTGATGAAATTGTTGCAGTTGCAGAAGTATTTAATTTAAATAAAAAACAAACAGATATTTTAGCAGATGCAGTAAAAGCAGAATATGATACACTAATAGTTGAACCAGGAGAAGCAGTTGGAATAATTGCAGCACAATCTTTAGGAGAACCTGGAACACAATTAACACTTAGAACAAAACACTTTGCTGGAAGTGCAGAAGTAAGTGTTGGAAGTGGAATTCAAAGAATGGAAGAAATTGTTGATGGACGAACAAAAGCAAAATATCCAACTATGACTATTTATTTAAGTTCTGAATATAAAAAAGATAAAGACAAGGCTGAAAAATTTGCAAAAAGTTTAATTGATGTAAGAGTTAGTGATATAACAAAAATAGAAGAAAACTTTGAAGAACTAAAATTCTTTATTGAAATTGATACTAAAAAAGCAAAAGAATTAAACTTAAAAGTTGATGAAATTGCTGACTTAATTAAAAAAGGATTAAAGGATATAAAATCAAGACAACAAGATAATAAAATTCATTTTAATTTTGAAAAAAAATCTGAAATATTAAAAATTAGAAAAGATGTTTTAAAATTACAAAAAGAAAAAGTACACGGAGTAAAGGGAATAGAAAAAATCCTTTTAGTAAAAGAAGATGATCAATGGATTATCAAAACAAGTGGAAGTAATTTAAAAGCAGTTTTAAAATTAGAAGGAGTAGAAAATGATTTAGTTTTTACAAACGATATTATTGAAACTTCAAAAATACTTGGAATAGAAGCAGGAAGACAATTAATCGTACAAGAACTAAAAAAAGTACTTGACGATAATGGAATTGCAGTTGATGTACGACACATTATGCTTTTAGCAGACCTAATGACTTACAACGCAGACATTAAAGGAATTGTTAGAACTGGAATTACAAAATTAAAAAGTTCTCCATTTGCTAGAGCAGCATTTGAAGAAACAACAAAACATTTACTAGACGCAGCATTTAGAGGCGAAGAAGAAACATTAACTGGAGTTGTAGAAAACTTAATTGTTGGACAACCTGTTAAAGTTGGAACTGGAAATGTTGAGTTATTGATGAAATAAGTGCTACCAAAGGTGCACACCGGCGCCGCCTCACGGAAAGGGGCGAACTGGAAATGTTGAGCTCCTTATGAAATAAGGATAATAAAATAATTTTCAAAAATAGTAGCATTTATAAATATTCTCCAAAGAGAATATTTTAACCTTGAGAAATAATTAGTTTCATCGAGCAATCTTAAAAAGATGCGAAGATGATACCCAGACATTAATCGGCTGGGCGATTATGGAGTAAGGATGTATTTATACATAACTTATTTTTAACTCTCAAAAATCAAAGAAGTGATAAAAAAATGGTTGAAGTAAATAAAGAAATTAGAAGAGCAGTAGACACTGGAAAAGTAATTTTTGGTTACAAACAATGTAGAAAAGAACTTGCGAAAAATAATGGTGAGCTTTTAATAGTAACAAAAAATATGCCAAAAAACGAAAAAGAAACTTTAATACATTTTGCAAAAATAGAAGGAAAAAAGGTTTTTGAATTCCCTGAAACTGGAATAGTACTTGGAAACATTTGTGGAAAACCGTTTATAATTAGTTCAATGATAATCCTAGATAAAGGAAAATCAAACGTAGATGAACTACAATAATAAAAAAAATTGTGAATAATATGAAAATATCAATGGATGAAATCCGATTGATAAATGCTCTTGAAAATTTGACAGGAGTAAGTGCAAAGGATTGCATAATAGAAGAAAATATAATAACATTTTTAGTTAATGAAAAAGAAATTGGCAAAGCCATTGGAAAAAATGCGGTTAATGTAAAAGAACTTGAAAGTAAATTAAAAAAAAGAATTGAAATCATTGGATTTTACAAAAAACCAGAAAACATTATTAAAAATAGTTTTGAAGTAAAACTAAAAGAAGTTAAGAAAAAGGGAGATAAACTAATAATTAGTTTGGACTCGCTTGAAAAAAAAAGACTTCTTGGTAATACTGCAAGACTTAGAAGAATAAAAATATTAATAGAGAGAAATTATAAAAATAATTTAATTTTAAATTAGGAGAATATAGTAGATTTATATTAGTTTTGGAATGAAAAATTAATTAGAATATATAAAACGGTGAGTAAATGGGAAGAGGAGAATTTGCAGCATTAAGCCTAGAAAAAAATAGGAAAAAATGGAAAGGTAAAGACAGACGAACTACTAAAAAATTAAGAGCACAAAATAGAGTAAAAGATGATTTGCTTGAAGGTTCACCTCAAGGAAGAGGAATTGTTATTGAAAAAAGAGGAGTAACTGCAAAACAGCCAAACTCAGGAATTAGAAAATGCGTGAGAGTTCAATTAATTAAAAATGGAAAAGAACTAACTGCACTTGCACCAAAAGACGGAGCAATTAAATTTAATGGCTCGGGTGGAGGAGAAGCTCAGGATGGAG
>CAZBHA010000078.1:0-4325 GCA_964491675.1 uncultured archaeon | reverse complement strand
CCACCCCCACCGCCTGAACCTGAGCCATAACCTTTTCCAGAGCCACCACCTCCAGCAACAACTACTACTTCAACTTTTTTTAAACCATTAGGTATGTTAAATATACCGCTCTCTAAAAATTCTATATATGTATATTCACCGTCTACATATGGTTCTTCACCATTATACGTAGCACTAGCATTACTTATCCCAATTAGCAATAAAACTCCTAAAATAATAAAGATATATTTATTCATTAGAAACCAGGCCTCCATTCAAAAAATGTGTTAAATATCTGGGCAAAGCCTAAAGCTACCAGGACCACTCCAAGCATCACATTAGTGCTTATGCTAGCTATTCCAAAAAACAAAAATAACACTCCGCTAACAAAGGTAAACATTCTTTGCTCCAAGGCAATACCTATTCCAGCCAACCCAAGAGCCAAAACCATAAATGCTAATTCTATCATTTCCTATTCACACTCCTATGCAAAGGGTATTATTTCTATAATTCTCATTAATATTATAAATCCAATATAAAAATTTACCATAGCAAAAGGCGTAACTATTAAAAATCTTACCATGGTCGGAAGTCCAACTATATCAAATGTAAAAATGGCCAACATTAAATTTAATGATTCGGCCATATATACTATAACATCCCAAACGCCCAATGCAGCACTAATAACACTATCAAATGACACGTCTGGAAATGCTGGTAAATCTAAAGTAGCTGAAGCACCTGTTTCTATAAAGGCAGCTCCTCCAAAGTATGACTGCAGACTAAAAGATAAAGTAAACATTATAATATTGAATAATACTATAATGAATATTAATTTTGGTGATGGCATATCCATTATTCATCTCCTCCGCCACCTGAAAACTGCCTTATTAGCAGCAGTACCATAGCTATTACCAATATCACAACGGTCCATATTGGAATGAAGCCTATTGCAATAAAGGCTATGAATGCAGCTAATGCTATCAATGCCATACCTGCCACTGGAACACCTATTATAGCGCAGCCTATGATTATTAAAATCATGGCCACCATTGCAATAATAAGCTTAGTCTCCTCAGTTCCCAATCCAAAATCAAAAAGCCATTCGTCTATAGTATCTGTGACATCCGTGGCCTCATTTACCGTAATTACTTCGTTGATTATATAACCATAATTCTGTGTGTTAATCCAAGTATCGTCTTCATCCAAAAGATATTCAAAACTTGTCTGCTCAGGCTTAACACCAAATACAGCACCTCCTGAACTTCCAGTGGAATATATTGTATCATATGCCACTGTAAAAGTAGACAAATATCCTGTTGGGTAAGTGGCATAATATGGACTTCCAGATGTTCCAATGTAATATAGCCCGCTTGATAAATCATAAAATCTCATTTGATTATATGTTTCCCATATCTCCTCGGTATTTACATTAATCGTCCATGTGACCTTCTGGCCTTCAGTAAAAGTTGAAGCACTTGGAGTTACTGTCCATTCAAAAAGCTTTGAATCGCCTATTAAGATAACACTCTCACCAAAAGCTGAATGATTATAAGTATCTGGGGCTAATTCGACCATAGCATAATCATATGCGCCTTTCGGCAAATTCAAAGTGGCCCAATCAGTCTCAGTTGTCATTTCTCTTGAATCTACAATAGTTGGTCTTATACCATTTGTTGATACAACAATAAAGTTTCTTGATGCATATTCTCCACCCTGATTATAATTGAAAAGCTCTTCGGCTGTGAACTGCTCCATCACATCTCCAGTCCTCATATCATTTATGTAAATCATAAAAGAGGACTCATTATAATCATCTGGATTTGGAATATTATAATGCATCAAGAAATAATCCCCGCTTTCAAATATAGACTGTGTGGTCATATACCTGTTATGCAAAAGCCCGCTTTGATTATTATATACTACTTCCCCGGCCCCTATAGCCAAAACTACATCCTCATACTTCTCCCTATGACCTCCAGCAACGTAATTATATAAATAAGAAGGCTTTGGCGCTACATAGTGATACATCAATCTAGCATTATTCTCATTTAATCTTACTTCAAAAGGATACTTGCCATTGCTTGGCAGCATATATTCAAAAGTTCCAGCTCCAGCTCCGTCTGAAACAACTACTTCTGTCGATAAAGTTGAAACAAAAACACCTGCATCTGTGACACGATTGATTTTAAAAGTATATGTTGTATTGGCATCCATATCTGTAAAAGTATAATTTAATGTATCCCCGCCATAAATATTGACAGTATTATACAAATAATTAAAATCAAGCTCATCCAAGTCAACTTCAAAATTCAAAGTATCTGACCAAGCTCCATTATACCAATTATCCCTTCCTCTAACCCTTGTCCAGTATTCATCTTCCTCTAATTCAACTTCCAAAGGAAAACTACCGCTCCAATTAGAAGCATTATATACCATAGTATTAAGCTCACTGTCATTATACACTTGCAAATCATAGCCTGTAATTTCTCCGACAACAGACCACTGAAAATCAACTGCTGGCGTTGTCTCTAAAGCTTCAGGAAGTGTAAATGCTGGCTTGTCATTCTTTGTAAAATGCCTCAATTCAAAAACATCTGAATACCAAGGAGTAAAATTACCGTCGTCTAATTTGGCTCTCACATCTACATACCAATCATCATTAGCTAAATATAATATCGTATTAGTTCCAGAAAAAGTTGCAGTGTCATATGAGGACATTGCCGAATTATTATCCCATTTTAATTCATAATAATCCACATCATCTAATGCTTCCCAAGCAATTGTAACTTTTAAATCTGTTGAATTATAATCTTGCGTTGGTGATATTAAATTAACATACAGCGGCAAATAACGAACAACAACTATTCCAGACCCACCATATCCACCAGAAGTTGAAACATTTGGATTGACACCTGAATCATATCTAAAACATCCTCCCTGCCCACCATTTCCAGTATTAGCACCACCATCCGTAGAACGAGCACCCGGATAAACACCACATGACGGACCTGGAGTTCCTCCAGCGGCATAAGTAACGCCCCAAACAGTTTTACCGTTTGGAGTATGGTCGCCCTGTCCATTGGCACCGCCACCATAAAAGGTATCAGTATTTTCACTCCAAGGAGCCCCATATGTACCCCACCCAAATTCATCTGTTTGTAAAGGGGCTTCTGGACCACTATGACTATCTCCACCAGGATATGTATAAAAAATAGGACCCCGTCCACTACCTCCTCCTAAAGCTACAATATCACCAAAAGAAGAATTACCACCCAAAGCAGCACTACCACCTGTTCCACCTGCACCAATAACAACTGGTATGATACTTTCAGTAGCAATATATGCATTTTCTCCTTCTAATAAAACTAATCCCCCAGCTCCACCGCCACCTGCACGATATGTAACCATAGATGCAGTATAATAACCGTTTACTCCTTTAGTACCTCCTGCAACAACTAGAACTTCAAATTCTGTAATACCATCAGGCACTACAAAATTACCATCTTCCAAAAACTTCACATATGTCCAAGCACCATCTAAATAAGGCTCTTCGCCTTCATAGCCTGCTAAAACTCCAGAAAAACTTAAAAATAATAAACTTATTAAAAACCCAAAAAATAATAATTTCCTTTTCATAACAACACCTTCTTAAGCCTTGAACTTAATATATGCCACAGCTCCAACAATGATTATTATCACGTAGAACAACGGAATGAGTTCAACAAGTGTCTCTGCGGTACCCAACGTGTCTGTTCCAGAACTACCATATGTAGTTACTAGGTCATCAACAACATCAATAATTATCGGTGTCAGAGCTAGTCCAACTACCACACCTAACATTGCACCAAAGAGCTTGCTAATCATCGGCTTTGCACCTCCATATAAAATAAGACCCATTTCCTTTAAATAGTTTTCGATTACGCTTTATTTACGACTGTATGCAACATATCCAACTACTCCTGCTATAATTATGATAACAAAGAGTAAGGGGACAATGTTTAGCAACGCACTAACACCAGTTGGTAATGTAGCAGGCGTTGAAGTATTACCATCTGTATATACGACATTTACAACGCTTTCTAATACCACGGGTATCAAAACTACACCAACTACGATTGTTAACATCGCGGCAAATAGCTTGCTAATCATCGGCTTTGCACCTCCATATAAAAAGTATCTCTAATCCTTTAAATAGTTTTCGATTAAAAAGAAAAAAATTATAAATCAGGAGTTTGGTATTCCAATAAGGCATCTCTGAGCTGAATACACAACGTTTTAGCTCCAGGACTTGTTGCGGGGTCGTTTATTACCACATTTAACGCAGCAATTAAGCCTTCAACATC
>CAZBHA010000077.1:0-4330 GCA_964491675.1 uncultured archaeon | reverse complement strand
CAACCAGTAAACTTATTTTCTAAATTCCACCTACTTTCGCCATGTCTTACTAAAACCAAATAACCCATATTAATAAGTAGTGAAAAGTAGTATTTAATGATTTTGATAATATCAATAATTAATTTATTATTTTAATACAAATTTTAAATACAAATTAAAGAAAAAATTATTTTTAAAAAATTAAAAAAAACAAATTTTAACATTCGCCTTCTAAATAATATTCTATTCCTTTTGTTGAACAAACAACACATTTATTAGTATATGAAACATCATCACTCCCGCAAACAGGAATATATTCCATATCACAAGAAGTAACAGCTTTTTGTTCAGCAGTACAAAATATTGCACCTTTTGGAATTGTATAAGTATATATTTCAGTACAACCAAAAACTAATGCAAAACCAATTATACAAAATAAAATACAAATAATTATTATTTTATTCATGTTATTCTCACTAAATTAATAACTACTTTTTTATATATAAAAGTTTTGAAAAATATAAAATAAAAATTATTTCAAATTAATTAATTATTTTAAAAAAATTTGTTTAACAAAAATTATTTTTTTATTTTAAATAATTTAAAAGCTGCAGCAACTAGTAGTGGAAAAGTTATTGTAGCTTCGCCCCAAACCTTAACACTTTCTCCTTTTACACCATCCGCTTTTCCCCAAGATTTTGCTTCTTCAGGGTTAGCCCCAGCATTACTTCCTTCTGCTTCATATCCAGTATTAAGATAAACAGTATATTCAATTCCTTCTCTCATTAAAAAAGCATTCATTATATGGTGTTTTGGAACACTCCCGCCAATTATTATTGCTCCACTCAATTCATCTTCTAAAACTGTATCAGTAATTAATTCAAGTTCACTAACAAGATCAACTACAAAATCAGGATGATTTTTTTTAAACATATAAAGTTGATCTCCAATAGCACCATCAGCTAGTGGAACACATAAAAGAGGAATTTTATTTTTAATTGCCCAGTAAACAAAACTTTTTTCTTTATTAGGATAATTTTCTAATTCTTTTCCAAACTCATTTATTATATCAACACTATTACAAATTTTTCCAGTTTCTTTTTGTAATTTATATAAACGCTCATATACAGGCCCAACAAATTTTTCAAACCAAATGTAACGATCATTTGGAATGAAAATATTTCCTGTTCTATTAACTCCATTTTTTCTTAACCAGGTTCCATTTGCGTCATAATCACCATGTAAAAAATCTTTATGCGTTTTAATAATATCTTCTTCAACTCCACCTGCAGTCGTAACCATAAAATAAATTAATTTATTTTTTGTTAAATAAGTAATAATATCTCTTACTCCACAAGTGCTCATATTTGAAGTGAATCCTAAAAAAATTCTAGCTTTTTTTTCACGCATTTTTTTAACTAGTTCAATTGCTCTTCCAAGTTCAGTAGCTACAAAACCAGTATTTTTAAAAGAATCAAAAAACTGCGTAGCATCAAATTTTTTATCAAAATCATAACCTTCTACTTTACCTTCACCAATATCTTTACTCTTTTTTAAAACTGATTTTTTCATATCATTTAATGTTTTAACCATTTTTATCACTTTAAATAATTCCAAATAATACTAGGGTTTTCTTTTAATAAAACTAACAGTTTACTCCTACTAACAAAAAAATATCCATTATTAATTAATTTATAAAAATCTTTATTTGAATTAATTTCAAAAATATAGCGTTTTTTGTTTTTTTCAAAAATGTATTCTTTTGACATAGTTTTATTTTCAATAAAATTTAATTTGTTATAAAATAAACAAACTCCTTGATTAGTTACACAAAGTGCACTAAAACCACTAACTTCTAATTTAGAATTTTTTTCTTTTAATTTTTCTATAATGTCTTTTAAAACATTTAAAACTTTTTTAAAAAACTCTTTTTGTTTTGATAAGTTCTCAATATGAATAATATATAAAAATAATTCATTGTCTTTTTTCAAATCAAAAATATGAGAATCATTTATTTCATCTTCAATTATTTTTCCATTAATAAAATCAAAGAAACCTTTTTTATTTAATGGAATAAAACTACAAACACCACTTATCTTATTTTTATTTTCAAACACAATTCCAAATTCTGGATTATTTTTATAAAAAATGTTATACTTTTTTTTAGAAGGCGCATTACTTGACGGATAAATTTTTCTATCTAGTTTAATTAACAAATCTAAATCAGAGTCAGTCATTACCCTATACTTCATAATTTAAATTTCATTATGAAATGTTTATAAATTACAATATTGTTATTATTTTAAATGAAAAAAAACACAAAACTTAGCAAAATAATTAAAGAAAAAGAAGAGAATTGTCTATTTTGTGATTTTGTTAGTGGAAGATATAAAAAACACAAAAACAAATATCGCTTTGAAATATTACATGAAACTAAACACACTCTTACTTTTCATTCAATTGATTTTCCTTCTCCTAAAAGAGAACATTTACTAGTTATTCCAAAAAAACATTTTGTTAATCTTTCAAATTGTCCACCAGTTGTCCTTCATGATTTAATAGAGCAAGTCGCACTTATGAGTAAGGCTCTGCGTTTGACTAACGGCGGATGTAATATTTTACTAAATGATGGAAGAAGTGCTGAGCAAACAGTAATGCATGCTCATTTTCACTTAGTTTCAAGAAACAAAAAAGATGGAATACAAATAGAACTTTGGAAAAGAGTTAACGTTAGTGAAAAAAAATTTAAAGAACTTAATAAAAAAGTAAAAAAACTAATCAATAAAGCTAAGAAAACCTAGCTTAATTTTGGCAATTTGTTAATTAAACCCCTCATTTTTTTAAATTATACCCTTTATAAATCCACTATAATAAAATTATTATATGAAGTTTAGTGAAAGTGAAATAAAACAAGAGATAAAAGACGCTTTAAAGAAAATGAATATTACTGATGCAACAGAAATTCAAGAAAAGTGCATACCTCTTATTTTTCAAGGAAAAGATATTGTTGGACAATCCTTAACTGGATCTGGAAAAACAGCTGCGTTTGTAATACCACTGGCTGAAAGAAATATTGAAAATAAAACAAATGTATTAATTTTAGTTCCAACTAGAGAACTTGCAGTTCAGGTTAGTGAAGCATTTAGTAATATTTCTGCTTTTTTAAAATTAAATGTAGTTACTGTTTATGGCGGAGTAGACATACGCCCACAAATTACTAAATTAAAAACTGCAAATGTTATTGTTGCAACACCCGGAAGATTACTTGATCATATACAAAGAAAAACTCTTAATTTAACTGAAGTGAATACTTTGGTTTTAGATGAAGCTGACCAAATGTTTGATATGGGATTTGTAAATGATATTGAAAAAATAATTGCACACTTACCAAAAAAAAGACAAACACTTTTATTTAGTGCAACTTTTTCTCCAAAAATAAATTCTTTAATAAAAAAACATTTAATTAATCCAATTTTTATAAAAGCACAAGAATTTGTAGATGAATCAAAATTAACTCAAGTTTATTATAATGTTTCAATGGAAAGACGATTTTCTCTTTTAGCACATTTATTAAAAAATGATGATAAAGATATGTCAATTGTTTTTTGTAATAAAAGATATGAAGTTGACAAAGTAAAAAATAATTTGAAAAAGCAAGGCGTTAAAGGAGTTGCAATTCATGGTGGATTAACTCAATCAAAAAGACAACAAGCTTTACAATTATTAAAAAAAGAACACGCAAACGTTTTAGTTGCAACAGATGTTGCAGCAAGAGGACTTGATATTAGTGGAGTAAGCCACGTGTACAACTTTGGAATTCCAAATAATTCAGAAGAATACACTCATAGAATTGGAAGAACTGCAAGAATGGGTAGAAAAGGAAGAGCAGTTAGTATAGTTACAGAAAGAGATAGAAAAGAATTTACTCAAATTTTAAAAGATCATAAAATTTTAAGAGAAGAAACTCCTGAATTTGAAAATATTAAATTTGAAAAAAATTTACCTAATGATGATTTTAGAGACTCTCGCGAAGGCGGATTTAGATCGAGAAGAAGCTTTGGAGAAAAAGACGATAGAAGAGGACCAAGAAGCTTTGGAGAAAGAAGCGAAAGACGAGGACCAAGAAGAAACTTTGGAGAAAGAAACGAAAGGCAAGGGCCAAGAAGAAGCTTTGGAGAAAGAAGCGAAAGAAGAAGTCCAAGAAGCTTTGATGGTGAAAAAACTGATTCATCACGAAGTTTTGGAAGAAGAGATGATAGAAAAAGACCTAGAAATACTTTTGGTGAAACAGAAAACTCTGGTGAAAAAAGAGGATTTAATAGATTAAACAGGGATTTTTCAAATAAAACTA
>CAZBHA010000076.1:0-4386 GCA_964491675.1 uncultured archaeon | reverse complement strand
TCCTCTGAAATATTGAGCATTGCAGTTGAAAGATTTCCTCCAATTCGCATAGCTCTAAGTATGTGGTTTATTGTTTTTTTAAGTGGTTTACTTTGTGTTCGAAGTGATAAATGTTTTAATGCAATTCTAGTATCAGCTCCTTCTTCAATTTCATTAATTGTTCTAGCAAATTCTTCACTTAGTACTCCATAATCATTTGATGCAATTGCTTGAATTGTTTTATAAAGTCCAATTCCTGCTTTTAATTCTGTTGACATATGTCTTAATGCAAATGGAAGTTCTACTGAACAAGCACTTCCCCTAGCCTTAGCCCTAGTTTTTGGAATGCTTAAAATAATTATTGTTGCAATTAACCATCCTAAAATTGCAAAGGTTAAAGGTAGCACTAAAATAAATATAATATTAAAAGTTGCAATTGTTGCAAGTAGCATTATTATAAAAAGAATTAATCCAACAACAATTCCTCCTGCTGCTGAAAGTGCTAAATATTGATTTGGGGAATATTTCATATTTGCTGAATATAAATAATATCCAATTTCTTGACTTAGTGGAAAATTTTTTATAAAATCTAAAACTGGTTTTATCACATCTTTAAAATTTAAATAAAAACTTCCTACTTGTTTTGCAACTGCCCAATCAAAAGTTTCTATATCGTCTTGTGTTTGTAAATCTATTTTTGAATAAGTATCACTTGCAATAATTCCTCTTAATTCTTTTAAACTAGAACTAACTTCTTCAAATTCTATTCCATCATCTTGGTATTTTTTTTTCATTGTTTCTACAATTCTATTTACTTCTTGTTCATCAACTTCAAATCTAGCCATTTTTATTCACCAATTGTATGTCTTTTTTCCAAAAATTCAACAGACCTTTTATTTACTTCAACAAGTTCGCGTGTATTATTTTTTAATAAGTTTTCTAAAAATAATTTTCTTAGTTCTATTTCTGATTCAATTTTTTGTCGACTAAGCCCAGTAAATGCTTCAAGTTCTTTAAGGTATTCGCTTGAAAATAATGTTCTTTCAAGTTGATCTTTTACAGGATCTCTTTGAAAAATAGTTTGAGTTTTTGGATTACCTTCAAGTGCACCATAAACTTCTGCAATTTCACTTACTCTTCTAATAGTTCCTTTTTTTCTATCATAATATCTGTGTTCAACTATAATAAAGTCAAGTCCAGCAAGCATTATTTTTGGAACATTCATTGGAGGGTTTGTTACTCTTACAAGAGTTTCTTCTGGAGAATTTGCGTGAACTGTTCCCATACATCCATCGTGTCCAGTATTAATTGCAGTGAATAAAGTGAAAGCTTCTTCGTGTCTAATTTCTCCAACTATAATTCTGTCCGGTCGCATTCTTAAAGAATTTTTTGTTAGTATGTCCATTTTTAATTCCCCTGTTCCTTCTAGTCCAGGTGGGCGTGATTCCATTCTTATCCAGTGTTTAAGTGGTAAATTAAGTTCTGAAGTGTCTTCGATAGTAATTATTCTTTCTCTTTCTGGAATAAATGACGCAAGTACATTTAGTAAAGTTGTTTTTCCAGATCCAGTTCCTCCTGAAATTAATAAATTTGCAGGTTTTGCACCCATTCCTTCAACGCAAATCCACAAGAATGCTGCAGCTTCGCTAGAAAGAGTTCCCATGCGTATTAAATCAATTATTGAATAAGGGTCAGCTCTAAATTTTCTAATAGTTAGTGTCCCTCCAGAAATACTTGCTGGGGGAATTGTAGCATTAACTCTGGAACCATCTGCAAGTCTTGCATCTAGTAAAGGAGAAGAAACATCCACTCTTCTTCCAATTTCTCTTGCAATTTTATTTACAAGATCTTCAATTTCTTGTTCACTAAAAAATTCAATATTTGTTTGCATCATTTCAAATTCTCTATGAAAAACATAAACTGGTTTTTTTGAACCAACGATCATTATTTCTTCAAGTTGATCATCTTTTACTAAATCATCAATTAATCCATACCCAACCATTTCTCTAACAACCGCATCTGCGTAAAAAGAAATTCTTGATTGTGGAATTCTTAAACTTGGATTATTTTTTATTATTTCAAGAACTTTTTGTTTGTAAATAAATCTTCTTTCTTCAGGATTTCTTATTTTAAAAGGAGCAATACTAACTAGTCTTGTTGTTGCTTCTTTTATTGTATTAATTATTCTTCTTTCTATTAGGGTTGGTCTTAATGTTGGAATAAAATAGTATTTCATTGTTTTTCCGGGAACTTGATAAATTTTTACTTTTCCATAAGTTTTAAGTTCAACTTTTTTTTCAGTTTCAAGTTCTTTTTCAGTAATATTTTTTTCTTTTGTTTCAGGTTCTATTTCTAAATCCTTGTCTGTTGAATTTAGTGTTTCTTTGAAATCTTTAAAATCTTCTTTTTTAACTTCGCGAGCTATTTTTTCTTCATCAGGCTCAATTATTTCTTTTGAGTCTAAAGTATTTTCAACTACTTTTTCTGAATTATTTTCTAAGCTTGTTTCTTTAGCTTTTTTGATTAATTCATCTAAATAATCAGTACTCATGCTAAAACTAGGATTTTTGTTTATTTAATCTTTTTCTTTTAGCTTAATTTCGCTTAATTGATTTATTTAATTAGGTTGTTAAGTAAATTAAATTAGTTTTATTCTTTATTTTCAATTTCTTTTTTTAGTTTTATAATAAAGTCATCTAATTTTAAAATATCTTGTTTTCCATCTCTACTTCTAACTGCAACAGTTTTTGCTTCTTCTTCCTTGGCTCCAACTACTAAAATATAAGGTGCTTTTATTTTTTGAGCATCACGAATTCTATATCCTAAGGATTCATTTCTATCATCTAATTTAACTCTAATCCCTGTTTTAATAAATTCTTCATGAACTATTTTTGCGTATTCACTAAATTTTTCAGATACTGGAATTAATATTGCTTGTTCTGGAGAAAGCCATAATGGAAAAGCTCCGCCAAATTTTTCAATTAACATTGCCATTGTTCTTTCATAGCATCCAATTGAAGAACGATGGATTATGTATGGTCTTTTTTTGCTTCCATCCTTATCAATATAAGTCATATCAAATCTTTCAGGGAGAGCAAAATCAATTTGAACAGTTATAATAGTGTCTTCTTTTCCATAAACATTTTTTGCTTGTAAATCTAATTTTGGTCCATAAAATGCTGCTTCGCCATCAGCTTCAGTGTAATTTATTTTTAAGTGGTCAAGGATTTTTTTCATTTCTTTTTGAGAATGATCCCATGCTGCTGGGTTATCAATATATTTTCCTTTTTTATTTTCCGGATCCCATTTTGAAAATCGATAAGTTATATCTTCTTTTATTCCAATAGTAGTCATTACATAATCAATTAATTTAATTACTTTTGCAAATTCTTCTTCAAGTTGTTCTGAAGTAACAATTACATGTCCTTCTGAAAGAGTAAATTGTCTAACTCTTGTTAAACCATGCATTTCTCCAGAAGATTCATTTCTAAAAAGTACTGAAGTTTCTCCATATTTTATTGGTAAATCTTTATATGATTTTAAACCGTTTTTATAAATTAAAAATTGATAAGGGCAAGTCATTGGTCTTAGTGCTAAAAGTTCACTTTCTTTTTTCTCATCGCCTAAAATAAACATTCCGTCTTTATAGTGTTCCCAGTGTCCTGAAACTTTGTATAAATCCGCTTTTGCCATATAAGGAGTTCTTGTATAAACATACCCTCTTTTTTCTTCTTCATCTTCAATAAATCTAGTTAAAAGTTGAAATATTTTAGCTCCGCGTGGCATTAAAAGAGGAAGTCCTTGCCCCACTAATTCATGTGTCATAAAAATTTCAAGTTCTCTTCCAATTTTGTTATGATCATTACTTTCAGCTTTTTTCTTTAATTCTAAAAATTCATCAAGTTCTTTTTGTGTTTTAAAAGCAATTCCATAAATTCTTTTCAAAGAATCATTTTTTTCATTTCCCTTCCAGTAAGCACTTGAAATTTTTAATAATTTAAAAGCACCAATCTCGCCAGTATTTTTTAAGTGTGGGCCTTTGCACATATCAATAAATGTGCCATTAGTGTAAGTTGAAATTTTTGTCTCGCCTTTTTTTTCAAGATCATTAATCATTTCAATTTTATATTTATTATCTTTAAACATTTCTTTTGCTTTTTCTACTAAAACATCTTTTTGTATCATTTCACTTTTTTGTTTTATTATTTCACTCATTTTTTTTTCTATTTCTTCTAAATTTTCTTCTTTAATACTTTTTTCTAAATAAAAATCATAGTGAAATCCTTGTTCTATTGGTGGGCCAATAGCAATTTTTACTTCTGGATAAATTTGAGTAAGGGCTTCTGCAAAAACGTGTGCAGCAGTGTGCCATAATTTTTCGTAGTATTCACTTTCTTTTTTATCCAT
>CAZBHA010000075.1:0-4420 GCA_964491675.1 uncultured archaeon | reverse complement strand
TTGGACAAAAAATAGTTTAAACAAATATTGTGAAATAGAAAAACAAAAAATTTGCGAAATTGAAAAACAAATCCTTGGAATGAACAAAATAATTGAACAACTATTGAAAGGAAAAGACTTAATTGAAATACAAAAAGAAAATGAATATGTTTTTAGTAAACAAGAAGAAATTAAACCAAGCGAAGATGATTGGTATATAAAAGCAGCATTAGAGAATTTACCAATACAACTTGAAATAGAAAAAGAAGAAATAATGTTAGCAAATTTCTTAGAAAAAAAAGAACAATATGAAAAAGCAAAAACTGATGAAGATAAATTAAGAGTTTTAATACCTAAAGAAACAGAAGGGGAGATAGCCCTAAGTTTGGCAGAATATTATTTAACAATTGGTTTAACTGATGTTGCTAGAGAACAATATGACCAAATACAACTTGAATACACCGCTTTTCCAAAAATTATTATTAAAGCAAGAAATCTTGAAAAAAAAGATGTTTGGTGGACTGTAAAAAATGCAACTACACAGTACACTAAAAGTTTTTTTACAACTGATAGAATAATCACTTACGCGATATTTAATTTTACATTTAGAGCAGTTGGACGAGCTCAAGCAACAAGGCAATATAAAAGTGAATCTATTAACACTTGGGAAGTTACAAAATTAAGGGCGAAAGTTCCTTGGGAGAAACAACATTTTAGTAAATTACCTTCATCAAGTGCAAATACTTCAAACCCTATTCTCAATGGAGACCTTACTGTTGAAGTTTTATCTAGCCCAAGTAAAATACCAAAAGTTGCAAATAAAGTTACTGGCAAAGACGGATTTTTTGAAACTCAACAAGTTGGAAATTATCAAATTCAAAGTGTAGATGGAATGGCAAAAATAAATTTTAGACCAGCGCAAACTCAAACACAAGGATCTTACAAAATAAGTTATGAGGGAGGACAACCAAGATTTGATTTTTATAAAACTGGAAATTATAATTGGGTTAAATCACAACCTTCTGGAGGAATATCAGGAGGAAGTTTTAGAGCAACTACTCAACCAAGCATTGGTGGAAAAAGCGGATTTGTTAAAACTACAACTCAAACAATGAATACTACCAAATTAAGTTCTCCTTTTGCAAAAATTAAAGCAACTCAATCTAGTGGAATTACTTCTCCTCAACCCGGCAGTAGCACTCCACAAACAACATTTGAAACTGTAGGAAATTTAGCATTACAACCAAGCACATTAGATTTAACATATTTAAATTCTTCAATAGCTTCATCCCCAATTATTCCTTCAATTCAACCAATTTTAACTCAACCAACTGGTTTATTTGCTACTCCATTAATTAGTTCAATAGGATTATTTTTAGAAGAAAGAAGACAATTAAATAATCTTTATCAAAATTATCAAGCAACAATTATTCAAACTTCACAAGTGGAATATAATAATGAAATTCCTGCTGGCATAAAAAATACCTTATTATTACATCAGCAATTGATCGGTCAACAAAACAAAATTGATCAAATAATTTGCCCAAATTGTAAAGCAATAATCGAAGTTGAAGTTCCTGGCGAAAGTGAAAAAATACCATTAGAATTTTCTACAGCAATTTTTGATCCAGAATTACCTTTAACAATTGGTGAAATAAAATTTGAAAATAAATTAATTGAAAATTTAAATGTAAAAATAATTATTTCGTCTAAAAATACTACACCTACTTGGACAATAACACTAGAAGGCAAAACTCCGACTCTTTTAATATTAAGTCCAATAGAACCAGAAATAATCCTTCAAAATAATGTTGAAATAAAAAAAGAAATATTTAGTATTAATGAAGATGGATTAGTTCAAACAGGCGGATTAGCTTCTCAAACAAAAGCAGCAAGTACAACTTTATTTATTGAAGATGAAGAAGGCAATATTACTACAGTTCAAGTAGATCTTGATATTACAACAGCAAGAAATATTTATCAAGGATTAGGAACAATTGTTGGAGCTTTTGATAATTCTGAATTTTCGGGCTCAGAAACAAAAAGTAATTTAGCAAATGAAAAAACTCCTGATTTTGCTTCAATGGATACAAAAATAAATCAAGTTATCTCATCAAAACCTGAATTTGAAGTTGAGATTCCAATTGAAGGAACTAATCTTACAATAAACCGGAGATCCTTTACAGGATCTTTAGGAAGTGCAGATATTTATTATTTAATTGATAAACAAACAAATTTGATTTATGTTGTGAAAAAATTAATTCCTAAAGGAGAAGCAGGAAGGGATAGAGAAGAATTTCGAGGAATGATTCCGGGAAGAACTGAATTTGAAAGATTTTCTGAAATTCCTAAAGAATTAATTAATACGGGGCATTTAAATCCAATATTATACAATTCCCCAAATAACAATTTTTATATTGCTAAACTTGTTGAAGGATATGAAGATGAAGAAATATTTTTACATTTAAGTCCAGAAGAGGCAGGATTAAAACTTTTTGAATTAGCATATTTAGTTGCGAAAAATAATGTTATTACTGCAGATGTTATTTTTCAAACAGGACACAATATAATTTATAATAATGAAACTGGAAAATTAATGTTATTTGATCATGGTGCACAATATTATGATCCAAGTGTTTCTTCAATTGAAATTAGTGAAACTTTAATTCAACAAATTATTAGTAGAAATGCAAACTTGCAAACTCAATTAGAAAAAAATTTAGAAACTGGAAAAGTTGAAATGAGTGAAAAGGCCAAAAACAAAATAATTATGGGATATTATTTTATTACAAATTTGGCACAAAAATTAGGATTAACAAAAATGCCACTTAATAGAGTATCCACTGAAAGACCCGATAATGCAGGATTTATTTTTACAAATGAAAACTATGTTCCAATTCCAAAAACATTTGAAGAATATTTAGGACAAATAAATCAAATTTTGCCTGAAAAACTATATGTTCCAGCATTTAGAGAAACTATTCAAAAAAGTGAATTAGAAGAACTGCTTAATAATTCTTTTAAAAATTATAAAACATCTCAATTAATTAATTCTGCTAATAATAAAACTCCAACAATTTCTTTATCTCCTGGAGAAACTCTTTTTGCAACCCAATGCCCAGGCGGTTGTAAATTAAATATAGGAATTAGTTCTGGCGAAGCAGTAACTCAAACAGCAAAAGAAGGCGTGTTAGCAGAACAAGTCGCTGGAAAAGTTGCTGTTGATATGACAAGAGTTGAAAGTATTAAACTTACAAAAAATACAACATCAGAAAACAGTGGTCAAACAGGAACTCAATCTTTATTAATTTCTAATTTATTTAATTGTAATAATCCAAAAAACTTTTGTTTAATTGAAAATAACCCATACATAGTCGTAAATAAAGAAGATGTTCAATTTACTTTAACACAAATTAATTCAATTAAAAAAATTAATTCACCTCAAGAAATAATTTTGCCTCAAAATGTTGACCTTATAGAAACAAGTATTAGTGCAAATGATTTGCCACAAGATAAAATTGTTGAAGTTCGAAATGTCGCTAAAAACTTAAAAAATAATGAAGCACTAATTGTAATGTATACTCCAGCAAACGGAACAGTTCAACCAGTAATTTATGTAAAAACAAATATTGCGACCTTTGACTTAGGACCAATACAAGTTCCAACAACTATCCCAAATGATAATATAACTTTGAATGGAATTAATGGTCAAGGAAATGTTTGGAGTAATGGAAAAAAGTATATTAAAAATACTGATGGAGTTTTTGCAGGAACTTTTGATGACCCAAACTGGATTAAAAGTGAAAATGTAATAATAAATCCACTATCTGAAAAAGTTAATATTACTGATACTGGGCAAGTTGGTTTATTTAGTGATGAACTAAGGGGGATTGGTTTAGTTGGAAAAGAAAAAGAAGAAGTTTTAGAATTATTTAGTTCACTAAAAGTCGGAGAGAAAATCGGAGTAATTATTGATACTCAAAAAGATAGTGGAATTTGGATTTTTTACAAAGAGGATCTTCCAATAATTATTGCAAAAATGAAAGAGTTGGGAGTTGAATTTACTCCTGATAACCAAGCAATACTTTATCATGTTACTACAAAAGAAAATTATCAAAGCATAATGAAAAGTGGACTGATTTTACCCGGCAATGAAGTTGATCAAGTAGTTTGGAGAAATGCACTTAGTGAAATGGACAAAGGAAATAAAATTTACCTTGCACACCAAGATGCATTGCCACGCATTACAAATGCAATATTAAATAAAATGGATGAAGATCTTGTTGTAATGAAAGTTAAGGTTGATCCATTATATTTGGTTAGTGATGAAGATTCTGGAACTGACGCAGCAACACGCAGTTTAGAAATAACAAAAACTTGTGCATATGCAGGAAGCATCCCAGTTTCACAAATTCTTGAAGTAACTGAAATGGTGAACTTA
>CAZBHA010000074.1:2715-4455 GCA_964491675.1 uncultured archaeon | reverse complement strand
GGATGAATGTAATAAACCGCATAGCGAAAAAATAATATTGCAATAACAAATTATGCCTCGAAAAAAATTCGGGGCTTTTTGTTATTTATAATATCATATAAAAATAATTTCATAATCCTATTATGGCGGCGAATAGTGTTAAAATTTAAAGTAGTTTCAAAAAAATTGTTAAAAAAATATATTGTTATAGGACATACTTTCAATTATGTTGTTATCTTGTTCAATAATCGTATGTTCTATATTAATATATGTGGATGGCGCGGCGGTATGATATAACAAGTTATTGATTGTATTGTGTTGTGTTATGTATCGTAAAAAACAATTTAATAATCTTAAAGGAATCCGCTAAAAAATATAAAAAATAGCGGTTTTCTTTTAACATACTTTTCAGAAAAATCAATATTGACTATATTATAAGTAATGTTATGATTTTGTCAATTTATTATAAAGTTAAAATATTAAATGTCAACTTGACAAATATTATCAATCATAAATATTTATTTGTAAATCTTGATTATATTATAACATATTGTTTAATATAAAAATTTAAAAAATCTACGAAAAGTTAAAAGTTGAATACTGCCTCGGCTTTCGTAATATCGTTGAAAATAGGGGCATTGTAGGGCGTCACAGACGATTTGACTAATCTATAAACTATATTTATAATAAAAAGTTGATAACTGCTATTGACAAAATATTTGTAATGTGCTAACTGGCGCGGAATTTAAAAAATAACCAAAAGTATAAGCTCTTGACACATAATACCGATTTGCTATAATCAATATATAACAACACACGCCAAAAGCGGTGTAAAAAAATGAAAAGATTGTTTTTGAAAAATGTGCAAGTTAAGAATTTAGATTTACCGGAAAATATAAAATGGGAAGGAGACCAAAAATTGGTAGATCATAATGTGCAATTGATGCAAAATGAAAATAAGACTTTAGTGATACTTGCAGATTGTTTTGGCGGATTTTTGAAATGGGCGGTTATTCCAAAAATGAATATTGATAAATTTGAAACTGAAATATTAAAAACTGATATAGATGAAATAAAATGGTTAAAGAAAAACTACCCCGAACTTTTGAAAACAATGGAATCGTTTTGAATTTTGAAGCCGTGGGCGGTATCGCCGCCTACCCTTTAAAACTCAAGGGACTTGACATAGAACGCCATTGTGCTATACTACCTATATAAGAATAAAAATATGGATTTAAAAATTGCAAAAGAACTTTGTTTATCAGAAATGGAAAAAGCTAAAGTTGGCAAAATTTGGAAGTTTGAATGGATAAATAAAAAACATACATTTGGCTATTGTAGCTATGCCCGCAAAACTATTGCATTGTGTATTCCTTATGTATTGGTAAATGACGAGAAAACGGTACTTAATACTATATTGCACGAAATCGCCCACGCAAAATGCCACAAACACGGGCATAATAAATATTGGAAAACGTGGTGCGTAAAACTTGGGGCAATTCCCGAAAGATTAGTATGGAAAGATTATGTACCAGTTAAAAAAAGATTATCTAAAAAAGAATTTATTGATTTTCAGAAAAATATATGAAATATAAATTTGAACAATTTGTCAATGTTGGTAAACATAAAGTTGTATCTGATTTGCAAAAAGATATTATTTGCTCACTTAGTAAAGCAGGAATATCTTATAAAGAAATTTCAAAATTTAGTAAACTTAATATATCAGGTTGTTATATTTGTAATTTAATAAAATCTAAAAAA
>CAZBHA010000074.1:0-2615 GCA_964491675.1 uncultured archaeon | reverse complement strand
TAAAAATATGAAAAAAGAAATCGTTTACACTATGCCATACGAAACTGAAGAAGATATTAAAGCGGCGCAAAATTTGAGAAGCGAATTATACGAAAAATATAACTCTGTGCAAGTATATCCTAACGGAATGTATGAGGTTAGGATAGTAGCAGAGGATGAAATTTAATAAAATATGAATCATTATTATAAAATTAAATATAAAAAAACAGTAAATGGATATATTGAAGTATCTGCAAACAATTTAAGCCAAGCCAAAATTATTGCAGATAATATGGCAAAAAGTGATTTTGGTATATGGGATAGCACGGCGCAAATAACAAGGGGAAAAAAGAAAATTGCATATATTGATTATGAACAGACATAAGCTATTGACAAGTAATAGGGCTATATGATAAGATCAAAACATAACCGCCCGCGCCGCCAATAACGGCAAAGGTAAATATATGAATATAGGCAATAATGTAGATATTGAGATTGAGAAAAAGTATTGGAGTTGCGGCAAAAAAGAAGATTATACCATTGTCAAAACAGTTACAGACGAAGAGGGAGACGAGATTGAGAACGAAACTGCAGGATTTGCCCTTGATTATAGCTCAATGTCAATCATAGATGATCTTGATTATGATTTATTAATAAAAGAGGGGTATGACATTCCGGATGATTATTGGAAGGAAAGTGATCTTAATAGCGAATATCAGGAAGAATTCGAATCTGAATTAAGAAATACTTTGAATGGCTTAAATGTTGAAATAACAGATGATGATTTCGATTCTCTTGTCTATAATAATAAGCCTCTGCCAATAACGAGCTATATCAATTGCATTTCGATTGAAGATGCCCGCGAAATGTTTAATAAAAAATAAAAATATGGAAAAAAACAAACAAAAAAATTATTGCCCTAAATGTGGAAAAGAAGTAATAAAATCCGAAATAAAAGGATATAATTGGCAATGTTTAGAATGTGATGAAGATTTTTATAATTTTGAAATAATAAAAAAATAAAAATATGGAAAATATTATACAAGATAAAATTAATCAATGCAAAAACTCTATAAGTATGCTAAAACGACAAGAAAGAGAACTTAAAAAACAATTAGATGGCGCGAAAAATGCTAAGGGGATAGATAAATGGATCGGGAATGTGTTTGTATCGTCAAGCGGATTGACCGAGGAATACGCCGAATTTTACAAAGATATTAAAAGTTATTTAAAGAAATTAACGGCGGGAAAATATGAAATGGAATTAGGGCGTGGGCATTTTTACTTTTCAGGATTTTTCAAAAATCTTGAAACTGGAAAATGGGTATATGTTAATTGTGCTGATGTTAGATTTTTCAAGAATGAATGGTATAATCGCTTATTGGTGAGAACCGCAAAAAATAATAAAGATTATACTGGCGGAAAAAATGAATTTTCAACCTTATCGTCTTTATTAGATAGCTTAAATAATTTAACCAAATAATTATTAGCTATTGACAACAAAACGGCATTGTGCTAAACTTAAAATATATGAACAACGAAACCAAAGACGCATTAAAAACAATTATTGGTGTTTCTCGGAAATATGCGAGCGAATTAAATAAGAAAAAAAGAAAAACACAAAACCAAATTTTTGAACTGGCGGTGATATATAGAGACGTTATTACATTAGAAAAATTATTAAAAAATTAAATTATGTATTAGTTGATGATAGTTTAACACATAAATTGTTTGCAGATTAAAAATTACAAAAAATATAATAATTAAAATTATGAAAACAAAAATTGAATTGTTAGAAGAATTTAATCAATTAAGAAATGATGATCAAGATTTTGCAGAACAATATTCTGAAAATGATTTTAATGATTGGTTAAAAGACAATGATATTAAATTATCAAACAAAGAAAAAATTGAAAATTATTTAAAAATGTTTGAAATTAAAGAAGTAGAAAGAAACGGCGAAAAAAAGACAATTGTTGTATTTGCGGATAACGCATCCGAAGATTTAAAAAATAGTTTAATGGCGGCGCACGGCAAGCATCTGCCGATGGATTGGGTATTTGACAAATATCATTCTATATTGGACGCTATGACACAATACAATGACATTGAATCAATAGAAGATAACCGGTGCGATATTATAGACGGGATGGTTGATATTTATACAAGCGGGTTAACTGAATGGTTGAATAGTAACAATTATAATATTTCTTATCTTTCAGAAGCGATTGAAGATGGCGCGAGCGATGGTTTTCAAGCGTTAGCGCAAGCTCAATATAAAGCAATTGATGAGATATTTGAGGAAGTGCTTAATTTAATAAAATAATATGAATAAAACTTTTGCTCAATTAAAAAGAGATTTAGTAGTTGGTAAAACTTTGACGATGACTTTTAATAGTTTGTCAGAATCGTCTGAAACAATTAAAAGTAGATTAAACAAGCCCCGAAAAATCGGAAAAGTGCAATCTAACGGAATTTTTCTTGAAGTTGACGGAAATCCTAATGGTAGTTTTCTTGAATTGCCGTGTGCTTCTTTGACAGAATATAACGGCAACACGATCCGAGTATATAAATATGGGAAAAGAGATTTGACGGAAAGAGAAGCAGAAATTTTGGCAAACGAGCCATCTAACCGC
>CAZBHA010000073.1:896-4493 GCA_964491675.1 uncultured archaeon | reverse complement strand
CATCTCCATTAATAAAATCATATTCATCAAATATACATTTCCCAATTGGTTGGAATCCTGCTCCATCATTCCAATTAATTGTATCACTACAATCTATATCATTTAATAAAATATAACTTGCATCTAAGTTTTGATTCATGTCTTGTAGTTCTAAACAATTTGAAATTGTGAAAGGATCTTCTTCTGTCCCACTTCCAAAGTATCTTTCTGCATTACAAGTATCAGAATTTTCTCCGCCGCTAGTTCCATTACAAGTCCAGTCCCACCCATTGTTAGTTTCGTTTAAATCTACGCTTGTTGCGTTTCCACTTGTACATAAATTTGTAATTGGTGCAATTAAGAATGCACTTTCTATTGCACTTCCACATTCACCATTAATTGGGATTAGTGGGTCAATTGTTGGTTGATCACTTGTTGCATTTTCAACACATTCAAGATTTACTGTTACTACTTCTTTTTTTGTTAAACCTGATTTTGATGTAGTATAAATTTCATAAGTACAAGTTTTTGTTTTTTCTTCATTAGAACAAACACAAGTGCTGCTTGTTAGAGAAATTAAAGGATTGGTTCCAGAAAATATTTTTGTATTGTAAAGTTTTTCTTCGTCTCCAATAATTATTTTTTCAAGAGTTAGAGTTTCTCCTGTGTTATTTTGTAAAGATAGTAGGGCTGATCCTTCAGAGTCAACTACTGCTTCTCTAACAACAATACTATTTCCAATTTGGCTTGAAATAGAATCGGATCCACTTTGAATACTTGGAACATTATCAAAAAAGTTGCTAGAAATTCCAACAACAACTAAACCGATTACTACTACTACAGCGAGTATCACTAAATATTCAATTGTTCCTTGCGCGGAAGATTGTAGTTTAGGACTTTGCATGTAATAATAGTGTTTTTTATTATTTATTAATTTATTTATTGAGTTACATCCATGATGAAAGCCCGCTTTGTTTCCCAGCACGGCTTGCTCCGTGCACACGCGTACCATCTTCGCTGTTGCTCGATGATACTTACATCCATGCTGAAAGTCCGCTTTGTTTCCCACCTTGGATTAAATCTTCTTCACTAAATCCAAGCTCTTGTAAGATTTTAAGTACTGCAGGAAGTATTTGATTTTTTATATAATAATTTTCGTCATAATTTCCTTCACTAACAAATTCTTCAAGTTCTGCTTTTTCACTAATGCTAGCTTTTTCTTTTCCTTTAGTAATAATAAAACTAAGTAGTGAACCAACTCCAAGTTCTTTTCCTTGTTCCATAGCTTTTTTTGCAGCAGCAACATGTGGTCCAATTGAATCATAATCTTCTACTTTTCTTTTTAGCATTGTAATAATTGCTAGTTCGCTATTTTTTACTTTTCCTTCTTTTAGTTCTTTAATAACTCCGCGAACATATTCTGCAGCTTTTTGGGGCTGGCCTTCTTTTAGTACAAGTTCAATTACTTTTCTTTGAGTTTCTTTTGCTAAATTACACCAGTCGCGTCGTACGTATTCAAATCCAACAATTTTTAGATTATCTTTTTCATCAATTAAAGCATATCTTTTTTTTGCCGCACCTCCTTCTTTTTTTGTTACAAAAATTCCGCGCCTGTAAAATCCATCAAGTTCTAGTTCCATAGTATCAGGAAGAGAATTATTTGTTTTTTCTAAAAAATTTGTTAAATCATTTTTAGTTTTATCTTTCATTAATAAAAAATTTGAGTCCGTATTATGTAATAATATTTGTCCGCAGGAATCTACAAAGTTTTCATTATCTTTAACACTTAAATCATAAACATCTCCATAATAATCAATTTTTTCTAAGTTTGTCAAAAAACGTTTATTATTTTTTGTTGATGTTTTTATTGTGTAACAATTTTTGCTTTTTCGGTATTGTATTGAAAAATTTCTTTTTAATTGTCTAAGAAGTAAAGAAAGTCCTGATATTAATGCAAGTGATTTGGTAGTGTATGAAAAATTATTTTTAATATATTTTTCTGAATAATTTAATTTTTTATTTACTGCGTGACTTCCATCGCCTTCAACAGCTTTATTTAATAGAATTTTTTTGTATTTTTCAGGGACATTAAAAATAAATGAGGGTAATTTTTTTCCTGAACTTCTTTGTCCGCATAAACAATTAAAAAATTCAGCACTTGTTTCATTCATCATTTGTAGTTTATGTGTTTTATCAATATATGAAATTGTTTTATTATTATAAGTGATTGTTCGAGTTTTTTTTGTACTTGGGATTACACAAGTTTTTGCGTTTATTACAATTTTATGATAATCTTTTTCTAAACTTTTTAGCCATTCAATATTAGTTGAAGCAATGCTTGCTCCACTTCTAATTTTAGAAGTTTTTATGGTTGTTGCACTTCCTTCAGCAACATATGCTCCAAACAAATTGCATAATGATTCAAATTCTTTACTTTTTACTTTCAGTTTTCTTTTAAATTTAATTTGTTTTTTAAGATTAAAAAATCCAAACCAAATGAATTTTCCATCAGTGTGCCACTGACTTATTTTTGTTTGATTTTTATATCTTCTAATATAATTATAATTTTTAACAAATTCAAATAAATCAATTTCTTTTAATTCTTCTGATTTTGGAATTTTAGTTATTGAAAACATTTGTTTGTATTTCATTTGAGTTGGTTTTGTTTCTTCAAAGCCATTTTTTGTTTTTGTAATTAATGAATGATCCTCAGTAACAATTGTTTCACCAAATTTTTGATTTATTTTATAAATTTGTTTATTTGTTTTATGTTTGATTATTGCAGTTATCTCTTTCCATTCACTTTTTTGTGTTTTTGTATTTAATGAAAGGGCAAAATATCCTTTTGGATGCTTTAATTGTTTATTCCCTCTTTCCCAAGAAAGTTCATCAATTTCTTTATAAAAATCTTGAATATTTTTTATTTCAATTAATCCATTTGGATTTTTTATTGTAACAAATCTATCTGGAGTAATGCTGTCACCATATAAAACTTCAAACCCTTCTTTTTCTGCACTTACAATAGTTGTCTGAATATATTCTCTAGCCCAAGAAGTTGTAGCACTAGCACTTTCGCGAGAATACCATCTAGCGCGAGGATACGCTAAATATCCATATGCAGAATTAAGTATTATTTTTAGCGCCCATTGTTTTGCAAATAATATTTTATCATCAATTCCAGTTTTCTTTTTTTCTTTATATTCTTTTTTAAATACAAGTCTTTGTTTAAGCATGCTTTCTAAAATTTCAGGGAATAATCCTTTTTTTTCTAAACAAAACCAATTTCCGTCAGGAGTACTATTTTTTAATTTACAATTTTGGTGTTCGCAGTTTAATGTGTCTGGGGAAATATTATGACTTATTATAATGCTAGGATAAAGTGAAGCAAAATCTAGTACTGCAATATTTTGATGTAGTCCACTAATTGGTTCTTTCACATAAGCTCCTTTTATTGGATTATTAGATCTTATTGTAACTTCTCCTTCGTAAGGTTTATTTTCTGCTATAATTCCGCGTTTGTGTGTTTCTTTAAGTAGTAAATCTTCAACCATCATAGAGGTTGAATTTCTTGTACTACTACTTAGTGTTTCACTAGTTAGTTTTGAAATTTCATAAAAT
>CAZBHA010000073.1:0-886 GCA_964491675.1 uncultured archaeon | reverse complement strand
CTCTTGTGCAATTCTAAGTGTAACTTCAGCATCTTCTTTATTGTATCTAACTAGTTTTTCTAGTTCTTCTTTTTCGCCTTCTTTCCAATATTTATTTATTTCACTAGGATAAACTTTTTCTTTTTTAATCCCAAAAACTTTATCACTCACATTTTCAATATCTAGTTTTACAATATTTATTGCGCCAGTTCTTTGTAAAAATTTCATTATTTGATAAGCATCAATATGTTGTTTTCCAGCTACTTCAACCGCATTATCAAGTCCATGTCTTTTGATTTTTATTTTTTCATTATTTATTAAAAATTCTTTATTATATTTTTGGGCTCTAATTTTTGAATAAGGAAAGTCAAAGTTATCTCCGTTATAAGTTACTATAAAATCAAGCGTATTTATATCTGAATTAATTTCTTCAATTAATTCTTCTTCATTTTTTACAAGTTTTAACCCTGCTACTTTTTTAGTGTTGTGCGAAACTATTTTTGTTTCTTTTTTATCTTTTGTAAGTGCTTTTGAAAAAGAAGTCATAATAATTGGTTCTTTACCAATTTCAAATTTATCTCCTGACCAAGTTTCTAAATCAAAACTTCCTATTGTAATTTCGCCAATTTCATCAAGTTGTTTTATACTGTGAATTTCTTTATTTTTTGTATCAATTTTAATTTCTATTTTTCTCCCAGGGGCAAGTTGATTATTTAGTAAATATCTTTTTGCAAAATTAATATCATATTCAAATTTATTTAATCCCATTTTGTTAAATTCTACTCTTGCGCTAATTAAATGACTAACTTTATCAAAATATATTTTTAATAAAAATGCATTATTTTTCTTTTTTAGAGTATCTTCTATTTCATTAATTTTATATTCTTCTTTGTCAAAAAATTTTTTT
>CAZBHA010000072.1:534-4525 GCA_964491675.1 uncultured archaeon | reverse complement strand
TGCAATAATAATGCTCTTTGTTGGATTAATTAGTGGATCAACAATTGGGTATTTATCAATAACAAACTATTTAACTGAACCTTATGATTTTTTATCTAAAAATTCTTCTTCCACTGAAAGAATTTTATCAGATCCATTATTTAGTCATGATATAACTTATTTCACGAACAGATCAGTTATGGCAGATTTAGCTGTTGAATACGCTCCTGAAGAAATGCTTCAAGAAAATTTTAAATTTTTAGAAGAAAAAGATTATTCAATAATTGATAAGTATAATATAAATTGGGTTTTTTCTCAAAAAAACTTTATTAACCGAAAAGCATTTGGGAACAAACCCCTTGATTATGAACTTGAATTTGAAAAACTTGATAAAGTATTTTCAAATGCTTTAATCAATATTCATTGGAACTCAAAAAATCAGTGATTAATTCAAAAAATAAAGCCAAAGCAATGTTATTTAAAGATTCACAAAGAAATTTAATTTAATGAAAACCACTCTAAAAGGGTTAGGGTTTTTATTTTTGCACGGGTTGGGGAGCGGTCAAACCCGCAGGGTTTAGGACCCTGTCGCTTAGTGCGTTCAGCAGTTCGAATCTGCTCCCGTGCATCGCCAGTTTCGCCTGGCGGATACGATTGACTCATGTTCCATTTTTCAAATGGAACTTAGTGGCTTTTTGTAAGATAATTATTATTTTTTGATCAAACTTTTTATTAAAAAGTTTGGCGGGGTGCGTTCAGCAGTTCGAATCTGCTCCCGTGCATCAGCCTTTTAGAAAAAGGCTGGCGAAAATTGCTTCGCATTGCCGAAAAGATTCGGCAGCGATCTGGGCGCCGTTGGCAGCCCATTCTTTGCATGTTTTTTTTTCTTTTGAAAGAAAAAATCTGGGCTAAAAAGTTTACTAGTTACGCTTTTTTTAAAATTAAAATTTAAAAATTATTCTTTGAATTGGTCCTTTAAAATAACTTGCAGGATATTTCTTTACAACAGTATTTAGTAAATATCTTGCTTGTTCTCTTCTTTGAATAAAAGTAGAAATTTTTCCCGCAACTTTTTTACCACCATGTTTTACAAAAAGTTTTGCAATTTTATCATTAGGTGTATCTCCACAAAATCCAGAATATCCCCCAGATGTTAAATGATCTATAAATTCTTTTGACTTTAAAGAACTTTCAAATGTTTTAAATAATTCAATTGCACTTCTTGGGTTAGTTGCTTCAAAATGAATATATAAAATTTTATCTCCTTTTTTAAAAGCACCATCAAATTGTTTAGGATCAGTTACTCTCATTGGAGTTGCAGTTATTCTTTTTCCCTTACTTCCAAGTTCAAAAGCAGGGCGTAAATACATTAATGCTTTTGGGACTTTTTTAAAATTCCATTTATGTTCTTCTTTTTTTACTTGTTTTGCGGGTAGTGCTACACTTGATTTTTGCTTTATTTTTCTTAATTTTGGCAAGGGCATATATAAATAATTACATTTTAGTTTTTAAATACTTATTTTTTGATTAATTAAAGTTAAAATTATTTTTTTTTAAAAATCAAATAACTTTTTTTGAATCCCATCTAAATTAATAAATTTTTGTGATTTTTTTATTCGAATTCCTTCTTCTGCCAAATCATTTAATTTGTTAAGATTTTTTTCTTCACGAATTTGTAAAATTTTTTCAACACTTTTTGGCCCAAGACCAGGCACTAAGAATAATTCTTTTTTAGTAGCAGTATTTGGGTCTAGTGGAAATAATTCAGGCATTGCTGAAGCAATTGATTGTTTAACATCATGTCCTAAAGAAAAATTATTATTTTCGTTTAAACCTTTCAAAATTATTTTTTTATCAAAACCATAAATTCTAAATAAAAAATCAGTTTCATATAATCTATGTTCTCTTTTTGTATTTTGTGCATTTCTTTTTTCTAAAGGTGACCCTTCAACTGGGTTAAAAGCAGAAAAATAAGTTCTGTATAATTCAGTTGTTTCATATAAAAAATTCATTCGTTTAATTATGTCTTTATCTGTTTCTTCATTTGCACCTAAAATAATTTGTGTAGTAAAAGAACTAAATCGTAAATCAACCCCCTCATCAATTTGTTTATCATCCCAAAACCAACAATTTTTTTTATCTAAGTTATCTGACTTTTTTTTCAAAGTATTAAGTATTCTAATTTTTTTTAAAATGTCAGTTGAATATTTTTTAGTTGAAGTTAATTCTTCAAAGCCAAGTTTAGTTGACGCTTCAATATTTAACGATAATCTATTTGAATAAAATGCCATTTCTTCAATTAAGTGTTTTGGAGTTTCGGGTAAAACTTTTGTATGAATATATCCTTTATATCCTCGTTGTCTAACTAATTTTATTGAGTCAATCATTTTTTGAGTTGAAGTTTCTGCATCTTTTTTAACTGCAGAACTTAAAAATAATCCTGTTGCAAGACCTTGTTTTTGTAAATATTCAAAAGAAAGTGCTAATTCTTTTGGTTCTAAATTTGCAATTGTTCTTTTTTTACAAGAATTATTAATGCAGTATTTGCAATCATGAGTGCAAATATTACTTTGTAAAACTTTAAATAATAAACATTTATTTGCTTGGTTTAATTTTTTATTTACTATTTTATTATCTACTACTCCAAGAAAACTTTTCATTTGTTCTCTAGTTTTTTTTATTTGGTCTTCAGTTAATTTTGTTTTTTGATAAAGCTTTTTTTCTTTTTCATTTTTGAAATTATTTTTTTGAATTTTTGCAACAAACACATTTTCACTTGTTTGTGTGCAATTGTGAATAAATGGTTGAAATTGTATTGGCACACCCCATTCTTTATGACTTTTATTTTTACTTCCTCCGCAAGAATCAAATGAAGCAGCAATTCCTAATTTTTGCAATTTTTCTAAAATCATAATAATTTTAAAATTTTGGGTTTTATATTCTCTTTTTAGGTTTAATGCCGGTTAAAATTAATTTTTTCGTTAATTGTGGAAGTGAATTACTTACCTTTATTAACCTTTTTTAGTTTGATTTTTTTAATTATGGAGCGTGATTAGTGGTGAGTGAAAAATACATATACATGTTTGAAGAAGGAAATAAATCAATGAAAATGACTTTGGGTGGAAAAGGAGCAAATTTAGCAGAAATGACTAATTCTGGACTTCCAGTACCTTATGGTTTTACAATTACAACTCAAACTTGTAAAGATTATTATAAAAATAATAAAACTCTCCCTAGTGGTTTAGAAGAAGAAATGCTTTTAGCAATTCAAAAAATGCAAGAAAAAACTGGTAAAAAATTTGGAGATAAAGAAAATCCTCTTTTAGTTTCAGTAAGAAGTGGTGCACCAGCTTCAATGCCAGGAATGATGGATACAGTTTTAAATTTAGGATTAAATGATAGTGTTGTAGAAACTTTAACTAAAAAAACAGGCAATCAAAGATTTGCATGGGATTCTTATAGAAGATTTATTACAATGTTTGGAAATGTTGTAATGGGTGTAAGTCACGCTAAATTTGAAAAATTACTTGAAAATATTAAAGAAGAAAATAAAATAGAAGCAGATTTAGAAATGACTACTGAAATGTTAAAAGATCTTGTTAGTCGACAAAAAGAATTATATAAAAAAGAAACTGGAGAGGATTTTCCAACTGATCCAATTGAACAATTAAAAAGAGCACGCGATGCAGTTTTTGGTTCATGGAATACTGAAAGAGCTGTAATTTATAGAAGATTAAATCACATACCAAATGATTGGGGAACAGCAGTAAATGTTCAAGAAATGGTTTATGGAAATATGGGCGAAACATCAGGAACAGGAGTTGCTTTCACAAGAAATCCTTCAAATGGAGAAAATAAATTTTATGGAGAATTTTTAATGAATGCACAAGGAGAAGATGTTGTTGCAGGAATTAGAACGCCTCTTCCAATCGAACAATTAAAAGAAGTAATGCCAAAAGTACATGCTGAATTAGTGGATATTAGACAAAAACTTGAAGATCATTATAAAGAT
>CAZBHA010000072.1:0-524 GCA_964491675.1 uncultured archaeon | reverse complement strand
CAAGATTTTGAATTCACTATTGAAAACGAAAAACTTTTTATGCTTCAAACAAGAAATGGAAAAAGAACTGGAAAAGCTGCAGTAAAAATTGCAGTTGATATGTGCGCTGAAGGATTAATTAGTAAAGAAGAAGCTTTACTAAAAGTTGAACCTGAGGCACTTGATCAATTACTTCACAAACAATTTGATCCAAAAGTAAAATATGATGCAGTTACAAAAGGACTTCCTGCTTCGCCTGGTGCGGCAGTTGGAAAAGTTTATTTCACTGCAGAAGAAACAAAAATGAAAACTGAAAGTGGAGAAAAAACAATTTTAGTAAGAATAGAAACTTCTCCTGAAGATATTGAAGGAATGCATTCTGCGCAAGGTATTTTAACTGCAAGAGGTGGAATGACTTCTCACGCAGCAGTAGTAGCAAGAGGAATGGGTAAGTGTTGTGTTGCTGGAGCTGGAGAAATAAAGATAAATGAAAGCGAAAGAAAAATGATAATTAATGGAAAAGAAATAAAAGAAGGAGACATAAT
>CAZBHA010000071.1:0-4661 GCA_964491675.1 uncultured archaeon | reverse complement strand
AAGCTTTTTCATCTTCTGCTGTGTATAGAGCAGAATTTATTTTAATTTTGTTTTACTTTGCAAAACATTCAATGCAACAGCATTGTTTCGCCAGCCTTTATAAAAGGCTGCTACTCTAACCCGTGCAATAACATTTTTAAAAAAGCTCTAAACAAAAACTTTGCTTTTGTTAGAACTGCGTTTATAATTTAATTAAAATACACCAGATTTAAATATCTTACCAAAACAAAAAAATTAGCTAGTTTACTCAATCTTAGAAAGAATTAAATATATAGTACCCCTACTACTTCTAGGGTGTTAATTATGGCGTATGCTCGTCTTGAAAGTAATTTAGCTAAAGTTAAAAAAGATTTAGAAAATGTTAGAACTGTTAATAGTAACTTTTGTAATATTTTAGAAGAACTAAATCAAATTAAAACAAAAAGCATGAGTGACTCTAAAGCAAAGGATCTAATTGAAAAAGAGTTTAAAGAAAAAGCAATTATTGATTTATTTGCAAGTATTGAGAAAGATTTTACTGATTTAAAAATGCAACTTTCTAAACAAGAACTTTATAGAGAACGAATTAGTGATTTTGTTGAATCCCTGCGAACTAAAAAAACTTTTTCTTTTAGTGAAACAACTAAAACAATTTTATTTTTAGAAAGTGCAATATCAGAGCTTGAAAGTGATTATATTTCAATTAAACCAGAATATATTGGAACAATTGATTTAAGCGAACTTGCATTTAAATTTGGGTTGCACAAAGATAACTTGGCAGTTATAATTCAAAAAGAAATGCTTGGCGAAATATTAAATTTTTTAATTTCAAAAAGAATGTTTAGAAATTTGGTTTTTGAAACTGACAATGCAAAATTAGTTTTAAAATCAAGTAATGAAATTACAGTCGAAAGTGATAACTTAAATATTAGAAAAGTTTCTAGAATTGAAACTGAATAAAAAAATTAATTTAAAAAAATAATTAACTTAATTAAAAATTTAAATTAAAAATGCACTTGCAGTAACACTTGCATCCCAAGAAAATCTTGGTCTTACTTTTATCATCCAAACTTTTTCAGTATTATCATCAATTACAAGAGCATAACCTTTTTGTCGTGGCATTTCAGAATATAATTTATCAAGATCTGTAGACATATAAGTTGGTCTTATTGCACCAACTGCAGCAATATCAGGTTGAGAAGTCATTCTATGGGAAATAAAAATATCTGCTTGACTTATTGCATCAGGATGTAATTTTTCAGGACGCTGTGTTGCAAGTATTAAACCTAAACCAGGCTGTCTTCCAACCCTCACCCATTCTAAGAGTACATTAAGTGCAATATTTTCTTCAGCTTCATCAATCATCATCCAAATCAAAGGCATTTTACTTGTTCTTTTATCTTCAGTAATTAATTTCATTTCTTCTTCTTTTCTATAAAGCATTCTTTGTTCAAAAAGTTTTTTTCCAATTAATGCAACAACAATATCTTTTACTCCTTCTGCTCCAACAGTTTGCCTGTATGATGAAACATCAATTACACTTATTGCTCCAGGCGTTGCAAGTTCAGTAATTTTTGTCCCATTTTTTTCTATTAATCCCCAAGTTTTAACCATCTTCATTCTATTCATTACAGCTTGTTTTACTTCACTGCGCGATTCAGTATCTGAATTAATTGCTGCAATTAAATCATCAATTCCATAATAAGTTCCAACTCTTTCTTTTACTTTTTGAACAATTCTTGAAATTAATACTCCTTCTGGACTCATCCAATTTAATCTAAAAAGTGCAAGCCATTCACTTTCTTCTAGTTCTGAACATTTTAAAGTAAAAGCTCCATCAACTGGTAAACCTTTTTCTTCATAAAATGAAAGTTGACCTTGTGGCACAAAAACTTTTACATTTGTTTTTTCAGCATTTAATTCCCACTCTTTTAATAATTTTTCATCATTTCCTCTAGCAGGTAATTTTAATCCCCAAAAAATTCCAACAGTGTCTATTGTAACAGTTGAAACTCTATTTCTAATACTTGGATCCAGTCTAGCCATTTCTTCCATTAAAACTGCCAGAGTGTATGATTTTCCACCACCTCTTTTTCCACAAATAAGCATTAAATGAGGACGTGAAACATCAACTAAAACTTTTCTTCCAAGAACAGGCCGCTCTCCACTTGACATTACTACTTTTCCTAAATATGCAGTTCCAGTTGAACCATAATTTTCTAAATCTTTTAAATCTCTTCCAAGCACTGCCGGTTCTTTTGAAAAATTATCAGCCATACAATAGTGAAGCATTTGGTATTTAATAATTTTTGCAATTAGCTCAACACTTACTTTTTTATATTACAAAAGTATTATTTTCTAATGCGAGATTTAGAAATAATAAAAACTAAAAAAGGAAAAAGTTCTACTGCTTGGAAAGAAAAAAAGTCTACTTTTAAGGTAATAAAAAATTGGACTTTAGCTTTTTTAGCATCAAGAGCCATAGGGAATTTAAATCAATTTTTTTATCGTGCAATGGGAATAAGCATTGGAAAAAATGTTCAAATAATGCCGGATGTAAAAATGGAAATATTTTTTCCTGAAAAAATTATTATAAAAGATAATGTTGTTATTGGCCAAGAAGTTTTTATTGCAGCACATGAATTTAATGTTGATGAATTTAGGTTTGGTTCAATTATAATTGAAGAAGATGTTTTAATTGGAGCAAGAAGTTTTATTTTACCAGGAGTTACTATTGGAAAAGGAAGTTTAATTTCAGCTAATACTACAATTTACAAAGATGTTCCTAGCGGAGTAATTGCATTTGGTTCTCCAATGCAGTTTAAAGAAATTAAGTGAAAATAAATGAAAACAACTAGAATTTTTATTATTAATGGTGGAATGACTTTTAAAAATCAAAAAGATTATTTAAATTATTTAAAAAAATCAAACATCAAAATTGAAAAAAAAATTAAATGGTCTGATAAGTATTTAGAAAAATCACTTGGAAGTAAATTTGAAATTATAAAACCAAGAATGCCTTTACAAGATAATGCAAAATATAAAGAATGGGAAATTTGGTTTAAACATTTTATTCCATTTGTTCAAAAAAATTCATTATTAATTGGAAGCTCTCTTGGAGGAATTTTTTTAGCAAAATTTTTATCAGAAAATAAACTTCCAAAAAAAGTTTTATCAACTTATTTAATTTGCCCACCCTTTGATGATACTTGCCCTAGTGAAGATTTGGTTGGCGGTTTTAAACTTAAAAAAGATTTATCTTTAATTGAAAAAAATACAAAAAATCTTTATCTACTGTTTTCAAAGGATGATGATGTTGTGCCAATTTCTCACGCAGAAAAATATAGAAAAAAATTACCAACTGCAATACTAAAAATTTATGAAAGTAAAAATGGTCATTTTAAGATTTCAAAATTTCCAGAAATTATTAAAATGATTAAAGCTGATGTAAAGAAAAACTAATTTTAAAAAAGATAGTTTTACCGCATTACTAAAAGTAATGCATAAACTCACACGCCGCCTGAGTGAGCGGGCGAGGCAAAGGAGCAAAGATCATCTAAATTAGGATTTAAATGGGTGTTGACGTACAAAAAGTACTTTCCTTCCGGATCGGACCCTTTTTAGATGACCTTCTCTCACAAGTTTACTTAAACGCTGACTAGCAGCATTTTCTTTTTTATAGGATAGGCGTTCTTTAACATCTTTTGCAGAAACTGTCACCATTTCATCAATTAATTGCATGATATGTTGATCAGCCTCAGCTAAGATATTTTCCCCTAAATTTGTGTGGGAGTTAGAGGAGTTTGAAATTAATAATTCTTGAATTTTAGAGAATTTTTCTTCTAAATTCTTTAGAATTTTGTTTGTTTCTTCGCGTTCTTTTGTCAATTTGTACAAAAGAGCAGCGAGGAATGCGGGATTGGAAGATTCTTTCATCACTTCTTGCATATCTAAACTTAAATCGTTGAAATCCGGAGTAATACGCTTTACCGCGTTAAGGTTCTCCAACAATTTCTGAGTATCATATGCCCTCTGTGATTCATCATAATCTGTCATAGTATATCATGATAGTATCATGATATTTATATACTTTTCCCCTTTAGAAACAGAAACCAAAAGCAATACAAAACTTTGAGTTCTAAACCAAATAATAAATATTCATAGTAGTATTTAATAATTTCTTTTAAAAAATAAAATACTTGGCTTTTTTTTAGCCAAGCCCAACTTTAATCATTTTTTTAACTTAATAGCAATAGCACTAATTTTAAGTGGTCTGCCATCTTCAGTTTCAACTTCTTCAGTAGAAATATCTATATTTACTAATTTTATTTCTTGAGATTTATTTCTAACTATTTCAGCAACATCAACCGCTCTTGAAATAGATTTACCTCTAGCTTTAATAGTTACATCTTTTGCTCCATCACTAAATTGAGTAATCACAGCTAAAACGTAGGCCATCGCACCTTTTTTTCCTATGAAAACCATATTGTTCACTGTTTTATTTGTTGTTTCTTCTTTTTTTACTGTCATTAAATCACCTTTGTAATTTTTTAAAATTTAGCACTTAAATGTTTTTAAATCAAACTATTAAAAAAAATCAAACTACTTAAAAAATAAAAATATTAAAAAAATAAAAATATTAAGAAAATAAAAATATTAAGAAAATAAAAATATTAAGAAAA
>CAZBHA010000070.1:0-4682 GCA_964491675.1 uncultured archaeon | reverse complement strand
CATTAACTCCAAGTCCAAATCGAGATAGAACTGGTGCAACTTGTGAAACCGACCAAACAACTACCCCCTATTTAACAGTTAGAAGTTATACTCCTACTAACTCTTCTCCAGGATCAATAGTACTACAAGCATTTGTTAGTAATACTGTTTGTAATGCATATTACTCACGCTCTGCCCTGGACTATGATTTTGAAAATTATAATAATACCCTTATTTCAGATACATCTGCCATCGGACCATTTATTAATTGCCCATATTATAGAATTAAAGCGAACATTTACGGAAATTCTACTGGCCGTTTTGCAGGAGGAGCAAGTGATCAAAATTTACACTGCACAATAATAACTAGTGTTTCTGCTGATGTAATATTTAAAGAAACAAATCCAATATATCTTGTTGAAGGAGAATCTATTTTATACAAAATACGCCTTTCTTCAAATACACTCAACACAAGAAGTTCGCCAGTAATTAACTTTAAATGTGAAAATGGATTAAGTACATCTAGTTGTAATATGCAATAAATAAAAGAATATATTTAAATAGAATAAAAGTGTTTCTTCTTTTATATTTAAACAAACATTAATAAATAATGAAAATTATAATAATATATAGTTAACAAGTGAAGTGTAACTACATGGGTATTGGCGAAACATTAAAAGATTACTATTATAAAATAGATCTAAATGGATATATTGTTAATTTTTTTCCATTATTATTCCATTCTATTGTTTCTTGGTACAAACTTGTTGATAAAATATCAGATAAATTGCCGGTTTTTGGAACAATTATTGATAAAATCGAAGAAAAAAAAATACCAACTTTCCCACTTGCAATTGCACTTGTTTTAATTATTATTTTTTTAATATTATTTTTATTTTTTGGAACTGCAAGTGCATTAAGTGTTATTGTAAAAGATTCTAACGGAGAAGCAATTAGCGCAGCACAAGTAACAATTTATTTATCAGGAAAACAAATTGATTTTAGAGAAACTGACTCTAGTGGAAAAGCAATTTTTTATGTTGAAAATAATACTTATTCAATAAAAGTTGATAAACAAGGTTATGTTTCTCAAACAAAAAATGATTTAATTGCAGGAGAAAACAATTTTGTATTAAGTGCAATTGATTCACAAGTAACCAAATCAATTTCTTTAAAAAATTCAAGTGGACAATTAATTACTGGAACAGGAACTGTTATTTATTCTTGCGTAGGAAGTAGTGAACAAAGGTATTCAAATTATGAAAATGGAAAATTTAATGCAGATTTTACAGATTGTGCTGAAATACAAATTGATTCTATTTCAGGATATACTATTATTGAAGGAAAAGCATCTTTTTCAAGTGCAGATAATATTATTTTAGATAAAGTTGAACAAACTACAAGCACAATTACTGTACAATTAAATAGTATTGGAAATGAACTTCCAACTGGATTAAAAGTAATGCTTTATGATAAGGAAAAAATGCTTGTTAATACAGCATATTCTAATTCAAATGTAGTTGTATTTTCAAATGCTATAGTTAACTCATATTATATTGTAGTAAGTGATCCTAGTGGAGAATTTAATGATTATGATGGTTCAACTCTAGGCGAAATAAAAGAATTAAGAAAAAATGAACCAATTAGTTTTAATGTAAATTTAACCAAAAGTGTAAGTACAAGTATTATTATTACAGTAAAAGATGCTGCAACTGGACTTCCAATTAGTGGAGCAGAAGTAAAAAGAAAAAATGCTACAAATCAAAATGATTTAGATACTTTAATTACTGGAAATAGTGGACAAGTAACTTTTTTAGTTCCAACTGAAAGTAACTATTTAATCACTGCAGAACACCCAAATTATTTAATTGGAGAAAGTCAAACTGTAACAGCAAATCAAAACTTTACTTTTAATTTAATAGAAGCAAATGAATCAAATTCTCAAACACTACTTGTAAGAGTAAAAGATCCACGCGGAGAAGGAATAAGCTCAACAAGAGTTGTACTTAAAAAAACTGATGATACTATAGTTGACGAAAAAATAACTGGTTACAACGGAGAAGTAGAATTTTATAATTTAGAATTTGGAAGTTATTTTGTATTTGCAACTAAACCAGGATTTGCTTCAGTAACAACACCTTCAACACAAGTACGTCCAAGAAGAGAAAATACTCTTGATGTTGTGATTGATATTGGAACTGGAATAATTAGATTAAATGTAAGTGATGAGAGTGGAATAGTCCCTGGCGCAAGTGTGAAAGCAGTTAATATAGCCGGACAAACCGAAAGAGAATCTTCTACTGACGGAGAAGGAAAAGCAGATTTTAGTATTAGAGTTGATAAAGAAGTTTATTTTATAGTAGAAGCCCCAAACAAAGCAAGTTATTATACATCAAGTATGAGGGCTGAAAATGGAGTATTAACTGAAAAAAATATTATGCTAAAAGATTCAACAGGTGGACTAAATGTAACCTTACTTGGGATTTATAGTGACAATTATGAACTAGATGAAGATACTGAAACAATTAACGCAGGAAAATACACTGCAAAACTTTTACTAGAAGTTCCACGAGGAAATTATACTGAAGCTGGAGTTCATATTAGAACAGGAAAGGCAGAAAATAATACAACAAATTTAATGGAAGAAGATAGTATTGCAATAGGAAAAATATTAGCTTCCACTACAAAAACAACAAAAGGAAAAACTTATACTCCATTAAATGGATATACTACTGATTCACAAAATTTAACACAAGGCACAGCAAAATGGGCGAATGTAATTTGGAATAATCCAACTAATGCACTTTATGAAGTTGAAGCAGAAATATTAGTAACTGATTCTTTATCAAGCAAAGTAGAAAATTTTTGGTATAGAGCTTGGACAAAAGGATCAAGCAGTTTAAAAAATCCCCCAAGTAATATAGGTGGACACGAACTTTATTCAAGTGCAAATTTAAGATTGTTTTCTTTAAATACTGCAGCTGGAGCAACACTTTGTTCAGGATCATTTTGTAAAATTTATTCAATTGAAACATTAACTGGAAGAAATGCAGGAAGAAAACAAGGAATAACAAATAATTTTAATGCTCAACAATCAAACACTTACATATTAAATGCAGACTTAATTAATTCAAAAGCAATAAGTGGAGCAGTTTTAGAAATTGAGGGGCGCGGAATTAATATTGAAGAAATAAAAGTTAACGGAGTAGAAACAAGCAATGATGATATAATTTCACTTGGCGGACTAACAACTGATGCATTTACAAAAGTAGAAATTAAATTTAGTACTAATACTGCAGGAAGTGCAACAATAAACTTAAAAATTAATTCAGCAACAAAAACAGAATTTGATGAAACAATAAATATTGCAGTTGCAACAAATAAAAAATTTAATTTAGATATAATTCCAAAACAATTAATTCCTTATATTACAAACACTTTCTTTTTCACAGTAACAGAAAATGAAGTTGGACTACCTAGAACAGTAATTGAAATAAAAAATGATTCTTCAACACTTGGAATAGTTGAAACAAATGGAGAAGGACTAGCACAATTTGAATTAACTGCTCCTCGCGCAGGAGATAAATTTACAATAATTGCAAAAAAAGAAGGATATGAAACAATTACAATAGAAAAAGAAGTTGATGATAGACTTTTACTTATTACTCCTAACGAAATTAATGAAACAATAAAAATTGGAGAAGTTACAAGCATAAGTCAAACAATTATATTTACTAATCAAACAGTAGCTGACGCAAAAATAAAAAAAATAAATATGAGTGGAGATCTTGCAAGCTATTTTAATATAGAATATGCAAATATTGAAGGAACAACAGTAAAAAGTGGAGAAGATAGTAACTATATTATTACATTAAAAACAAATTCTAACGCACAAAGATTAAGCCAACCATTAAATGTAACTGGAACAATTAAATTTGAAACAGAAATTGCAGACAGTACTCAAAAATTTGAAAACTCTCTTCCAGTAAATATTAGACTTTCAATGCCAGGATATTTAGATAATGCTAGTTGTTTGAAAGTTACTCCTGGCTCAATTGAATTTATTACATCAAGTAACGAAGTAACTCAAACTCTTGAAATTGAAAATACTTGTGTAGCAGAAGGAATTAAAATTAATTTAACCGAGCTTGAAGCTAAATTAGATGCTGCAAGTAACCTAGGAACAGTAATGGTTTCTGGAACTGGATTTACTAGTGCTGCATTAAGTGATAGTTATACAAAAATAGCTCAAATACTTGAAAAAGATGCAAAACAAAGTTTGACTGTTAGATTTGTTCCAAGCGCAAGTGTTTCTAGCGGAGAACAAAATTTAAAAATTACTTTTAATGCAAAAAATGTAGTTGAAACTGATGAATTTGAAACTGTTCAGGCGTCTACAACACTTAACCTTTCAATGAGTAATTTATCAAAATGTATTGAAGTAACTAAACCAAGCACAGGACTTATTTTAGAAGTTGCAGGATGGAACCTAGGATATGATAGACTAGTTACAAGTAACTTAGGTGCATATGCAAATCAATACCAAGGATTTAATCAAAGAGGGGGATCAAGTGCACCGTATGGGATGAACGCAATGCTACCTTTCACAGCACAACAAAATAATACTAACAATAATTATGAAGAAGATAAATTTACAATAAAAAATACTTGTACAGTTGATATTGAGATAGACCTTGATCCTG
>CAZBHA010000069.1:0-4705 GCA_964491675.1 uncultured archaeon | reverse complement strand
TTCTGAATTAATATAACAATCTGTCGCAGAACGAATAAAAATTGCTAAAAAAGCCCAAATTAAAATTGATAAAACTACCCCTGCTTGAATAAATTCAACACCATATAAAAAATTTATAATAAAATTTGAAAATAAAAATATTGGAATTATAATTGCTATCGCTAACCAAGTAAATAAATCAAACATTTTTTGCAATCTATAAAAATATAAATTTTTAGATATTTTTTTAGCTTTTAGAATTGATGGAAATAAAGATGTTGCAATTGCTCCCGGGAGAAAAAACCCGATTGTGGATATTCTAACTGCAACAGAATAAATTCCAACTTCATATTCATTTAATAAAAGCCCAATCATTACTTGATCAATATGTAAATAAATTATCACAAATAAACTTGAAAATAAAAGAGGCCAACTCATTTGTAACATTTCTTTTGTTAATTTAAAATCAAATTTCCATTTTTGTATAGATTGTTTTTCTTTGAAATAATAAAATATTTCTGTTAAAATTATTATTATTATGTTAATTAATGAAGCTAATACAAAATAAAATACTGAGAAATTAAACAAAATAAATAATATTTTTAAAATATTACTTAAAACTAAAGCAACACTTGATGATTTTACAACTTTGTCTGATTCAATTTTTGAATGAAAATAATGTCCAATTCCGTTAAAGGAATTAACTACATTTCCAAGTGCAAAAACACCAATCATTGAAAATAATAAAAAATCATTTGGTTTTATTATTGAAATTATTACAAGCATTAAAACTCCAATTAAAATACTAGAAACTAATTTTATTCTAAAAACTGTTCCTAAAAGTAAATTACTTTTTTCTGGTTTGTCAACTAATTCTCTATGAAGAATAGTATCAAGGCCTAAATTAATAAAAGGCAGAAATAAAGAAGTAAAAGCTATTGCAAAACTCATTAAACCAAAATCACTTGGACCTAAATATCTAGCAACCCAAATCCCAACAGTTAGCGCAACTAATAACTCTAATACTCGCTCACCAGTTAACCAACTAATATTTTTTACTATTTTTTGTAAAACTGGTCGGTTAGTAAACTTTGAACGAATTTTACTAGGAACTAGACTTTTTAGTCGTTTTTGCATTAAATAATAAGAAATTTTAGGTTTAAAAATGGTGTTAGTACAATTAAAATAATGCCATTTGAAAAAAGTTAAATTATAACTATGACATTAAAAAAATTCAACAATCATTAAATTAATTCAATTTATAAATTAAATATAAATAATCTTATTTATTATGAATAAAATTTTGCTAAAAAAAGGTATTAAAAAGTTAAAATTATTGCCTGAATTAAGACATGGAAGAATATTATTTTCTCAAACTGGAGAGGATGCTTTTTTAAGAGAAATTTTTTTAGAAAAAGAAACTGGTTTTTATATTGATGTTGGAGCACACCACCCAACAAGATATTCAAACACTTATATTTTTTATTCAATGGGGTGGAGAGGAATAAATATTGAGCCTCAAAAAAAAGCAATTGATTTATTTAATAAAAAAAGACCAAGAGATATTAATCTAAATTTAGCTGTTTCTGAAAAAGAAGGAGAAATTACTTTTTTTGAAGCAGAAGATAATGCATATAGTACAATAATTCCAAGTGTAGCGAAAGACTTTAAAAAAGTAACAAAATCAAAAGTTCAATCATTACCTCTTTCAAAAATTTTGGATAAACATCTACCAAAAAAAACGCACATTGATTTTATTAGTATTGACACTGAGGGAAACGATTTAACTGTTTTAAAATCAAACGACTGGAAAAAATACAAACCAACTTATATTCTTGTAGAAATGATACAAATGCCTGAATATTCAAAAGAAGATAAAAAAATTTATGACTTTTTAAAAAAAGCAGGATACTTATTTGTAGGCAAAACAAATTTAACTGGAATTTTTAAAATAAAAAACTAACTAAAAACATAAACAAACGTTGCTGTTTTCAATTCAATTGGCAAGAACCATAGTAAATACTTTTTCAATTTGGAATTTGGATGAGAAACATAATAATTTTCAAAGTTAACTCCAGCCCGTCTAGAGATTTCAAGCGCCAAAGAAGGAGTTATCCATGAAACATGTTCTAAATTTGCAACAATGGTCTCTTCTTTAAAAAGTCTTAATATTGTTAAAATAAAATATGGATTAGGAGTACAAACAAAAATTTTGCCATTCTTTTTAATATGTCTTTTTGCAAATTTTAATAGTTTTACAGGATCATCAACATGTTCAATAACATCACCAATATTAACAATATCAAATTTTTTGCCTAAATATTTATTTGAAGTTGCATCAACACATAGTACATTATACCCATTAACATTCAATTTATTTACTAATTCAGGAAGTATATCAACACCAACACAAGATTTTGCAACTTTACAAATTTTACCATGGGCCCAGTTTTCAGATTTAATGTGTGCTAAATCATGTTCACAAACCCCAATATCTAAAACAGTTTTGTTAACTAATTTTGAAATAACTAAATCTTTTAAGTTACCATTATAATTTATTATTCTCTTTTTAATTAAAAAATCATGAACCTCTTTAGAAGCAATTGAATGAAGCGGGGATTTAAATTTTAATTTCCAATTCATACTATTAACTGATAAATTGAAACTATTTATAAATATACTATTTATTTAATAAAAAATTAATTTAAATTTTTAAAATAAATACTATTTATTTTTCATCCACCACTTTATGGTTTCTTTTAATCCATTTTCAAAAGTTGTGCTTGCAATAAATCCAAATTCTTCTTTTGCTTTTGTTGTGTCAAGTGATCTTCTTGGTTGGCCATCAGGTTTTGTAGCATCAAATTTTATTTCCCCAGAATAATTAGTTAATTCTTTTATTTTTAGTGCTAAATCACCCATATTTATTTCCATTCCACTTCCTAAATTAACTGGATCTGCTTTTGCATATCTTTTTGTGGCTAGAGTTATTGCTTTTGCTGCGTCTTTAACATATAAAAATTCTCTTGAAGCCCTACCTGTCCCCCAAATTTCTACATTGGGCGAATCATTTTCTTTTGCAGTAATAAATTTTCTAATTAAGGCAGGAATAACATGCGAAGAATGTAAATCAAAATTGTCACCAGGGCCGTACAAATTTACAGGAAGCAAAAATATTCCATTGAAATTATATTGTTGTTTATATGCTTGTAATTGAACAAGTAACATTTTTTTTGCTAAACCATAAGGTGCATTTGTTTCTTCAGGATAACCATTCCAAATATCGCTTTCTTTAAATGGAACTGGTGTAAATTTAGGATAAGCACAAACTGTTCCTAGAGCAACAAATTTTTCTATATTATTTAATCGAGCTTGTTCTATTAGTTGAACACCCATCATTAAATTGTCGTAAAAAAAAGATCCTGGGTTTTCTTTATTTGCCATTATCCCACCAACTTTTGCTGCTAGGTGAATTATAATATCGCTTTCTTTTGCAATACTTTTGCAAGAGTCCATTTCCACTAAATTATATTCTTTACGAGAGGGAGTAAAAATATTAGTTGCATCATTTTCTTTTAGTTCTTTAATTAAATTTTTACCTAAAAAACCATTTGCACCAGTAACAGTTATTCTTTTTTTTGATAAATCAATTTCTTTAAAATTCATAAAAATAAAATAAACCAAAAATTATTTAGATTTATTCATTAATTTTAATATATTACTTGAGCTTTGAATTTTTTCTCCAAGCCCATCAACAATTTTTATTCCATTTTTTTTACAAATTGGTGTTTCGGGTATTTCGCAAGAAAATCTATCCCCGCCTTTTGCAAAAATATTTGGTTTTAATAATTCTAAACTTTTACAAACGCTAGAATCTTGATCTATACTTAAAAAAACTTCATCTACTGATTTAAGAGAACTCACAATAAACAATCTTTCGCCTTCATCCATATAACTTTTACCTTTTTTTATAATTGCTTGGTTGTCATTATTAACAATAACGATTAATTTTGTCCCTAATTTTTTTGCTAAATTTAAATATTCTACATGGCCCTTATGTAAAGGATCAAAATAACCTGAAGCTACAACTATAACTTCTTTATTTTTTTGGAAATTTATTTTTTTTGTATTAGTTAAATTCAAATTATTCTCTTTTCCCTTTAATTCCATAAACTTCACTTTCAACTAGTTTTATATCACTTTCAACCATTTCTTTTACTAGTTCTTTAAACTTTATTTTTGAAACCCAACCCAGTTTTTCTTTTGCCTTAGTTGCATCTCCTAAAAGCAGTTCAACTTCAGTAGGACGATAATACTTTGGATCAATCTTAACAACTACTTTCCCAGTATCTACTCGCACGTATTCTTCCTCACTACCCTTTTTCCCATTACTCTTTATCTCAATACCCGCAATCCTAAAAGCCTCTTCTAAAAACTCTCTAACAGAATGAGTTTCTCCAGTTGCTATAACATAATCATCACCCTTTTCTTGCTGAAGCATCAACCACATAGCTTGCACATAATCTCTTGCATGACCCCAATCTCTTTTTGCATCCAAATTCCCCAAATATAAAACATCTTGTAAACCAAGCTTCATATTCGCAATTGCTTTAGTAATTTTTCTAGTAACAAAAGTTTCTCCCCTTCTAGGAGACTCATGATTAAACAAAATTCCATTAGAAGTGTGCATATTATACCCTTCTCTATAATTTTTTGTAATCCAAAA
>CAZBHA010000068.1:0-4746 GCA_964491675.1 uncultured archaeon | reverse complement strand
ATTTTCTTTAACGATTCTTTTGCAGCCCGTCTAGATAAAAGCAATTCTCTTCTAGCTTCAGCCGCCCTAACTTGCCCTGGTAAAAACCTTTCTATTAAAGTTCTATCATCAATTAAAATTTTATGAGGCAAATTTCTAAATAAATTTGTCCTAGTTGCTTTAACTATTACAAAATCAGGTTTTCTATTTTTTGTAGTTATTAAAATTGATTGTTCTTTAAGATATTCTGCAGTTTCTTTAATCTGTTTTTCTTTTGCTAAATTTTCTGGAGTAAAAAGACTTCTTGCTCCATTAAAATTAATTTTTTGAGTTCTTGATTTTTCTAATCTATCAAGTTCTTGTTTTTTATATTTACCAGGCCTAGTTGAAGAAATAAGAGGAATTATTGTCGCACCATTACGCATTGCAAAATCAGTAATTACTTTTGCAAAATTTAGGTGAGGATCACGAGCAAAATCTAAATTATTTGCCATGTCTAATTTTGTAATATTTCTTAAAGATTGTAATTGTTCTTTTGTTATATCTAGCCCTATAGTTTTTCCATTTAATCTCTGAGTATTTAATTGATCTAAAACAAGTTTTAATGTAGTTGGATTTAGATGCACTCCAAATAAACCAAATTCTTTTTCCATAAATAAATAGAATTTATTCTATATAACAATAGTTGTTTATGTTTTGATTAAATAGTATTTCCAAATCCGTCTGGATTAGGCTCCATTGCTTCTTCTAACTCTTGTTCTTTTTTCTTTTTTAATATAAAAAAAACTACTAGACCAATAATAATTATAATAACTAAAGCTACTGCTCCAATTAAAATTAAATCATTATTTTCCACTACACCCAAATCATTTTCTTCACTCAAATATTCATCTGCTAAATATCCAATACAAGTATCGCTAGTGCAAACACATTCTCTATCAACTAAACTAAACCCTTCACTACAAATAATTTTAAGACAAGTATTATTTACACAATCCTCAGTTTCTAAACAATCATATTTAGTACTACAACTTGCAACTGCTGCTGAAGTAGTTTTTTCAACACATTTTCCAGAAATACATTGTTGGGTAGAAAGACAAGTAGAAATAGTATTTTCACTTTCTATATTAGTACAATTACCTAAATTATTACAAGTTGGAGTAATTATTTTTTGTTTAACTAAATTATCTACACAAAATAAAGCTTCTTTTTGGTAAACTTTTCCACAATCAGAATTAATTTTACAAACCTCTGTTTTAACAGTTGTACTAGATCCTCCACTAGAAGTAGTATAATCAATTACACCAGCATTATTTTCTTCTTCAGTAGTATCTAAAAAATTATTATCAGTAGAGATTAGTAAATTACAAACTCCATTATTACAAAATCTTCCTTTTCCACAATCAGAATTAGTTTCACATTCAGCATTACCTAAATTAGAATCATTATTAGAAATTAGTAAATTACAAACTCCATTATTACAAAATCTTCCCTTACCACAATCAGAATTATATTTACATCTATCAACTTGAACTGACTCTATTAATGCACAAACTCCATTATTACAATATCCACTTCTGCTACATTCATTATCATATTTACAAATTTTACCTTCAATAATTGAAGAAATATCTACTGGGCAATCAGTGGGGCAGAAGTATTGCGAATCTGGGTTTATTTCTAAATAAGAACAAACATTATCTCCACAAATAGGAACTTGAGAAGTACAACCAAACAAAAATAAAGCCAAAACAATTAAACCAAAAAGCATAATTAATTTATTTTTCATATAAATAATAAATTGCTTTTTAATTATAAATCTTTCTAATTCCAAAAATTTATTAAAAAAAAAGAAAAGTGAGGGGATTTTTCCCCTCACAATTTAATTATTTTAACATTTTTTTTATATCATCTTTTTTGTAATAAGCTACCGCAACTAAAACAATTCCAATTATTAAAAATAATAAAATTAAATATATTAAATTATTTTCATTTTCCAAAACAACATTTATTTCACACTCACCAATAGAAACTATTTTTATATTTGCAATTTCAGCATGACATCTATTTGGATAAGTATTACCATCTTCCCCACAAACCGGAGCATAGTCCATAGTGCAAATTATTTCAGGATCAGTATTAAATTTTTCACTTTTATTAAAATCATTTATTAATATTTGATTAAAACTAATCGAATTAATATCAAAATTAATGTTTGAATCAACAAAATAATTTATTACAAATTCTTTGCCTGATTTAATTAAAGCAATATTAAATTCAACAACCGGATCATCAACTAAAATCTTAAAATTAAAATCAGATTGTATTTGTTTTGCACTTAATGCAATTTCTTTAGGAATTACTTCAACAACCAAAATATTTTCTAAATCTATTTTTGAATCATTATTTACTTTCAAACTAAAATTTGCGCGATAATTTTTTTTGCCTAATTCATCAACCGTTTCTTCAACAATAATTTCTCTTTTTAATTTAAAAAATTCTAAATTTGAAATTATTTTTTCTATCTCTTTTTCATTAAATAACTTCTTTTGTTCATCAGTACTAATTAAACTAATTTGTTCAATTAGTTCTTTTTTAGTTAAATCAAAATCTTGGGTTTTTTCAAATATTGTTTTTGTATAAGGAGTAGTTTTCATAAATCCAGTGCCTCCACCTCCGCCGCCAGCACTACTTCCACCACCAGATCCACTTGGAGGGTTAGTTGTTTGAGTCAAGGTTGTAAAATTTAACGATTTGTTTAAATCAATATTATTTAAATCTCTACAAACAATATAAAGGGTATAATTAGTACTTTGATTTAAACCACTTAAATCAATTTCTCTAATACCAACCCCTAAACTAGTTGAAATTTCTAAATTTAAATCAGTTGGCATGCTATCAAAATTTAAATCATTTATTGATCTTCTACAAGTAACAAATTTGTTAGTAGTTATTGTGGAAGTTATTGAGTTAGTTGTTACTACTGGATTGTTTAAATCTATTTTAGTAGGGGTTGTATCAATTAATGTTTTAAAATTAATTATTTTTGAAGAAGGATTAATATTTCCAGCTAAATCAGAACATTTAATAAAAATGTTATAATCAGTATTTGCATTTAAATCATAAATTAAAAAATTCCCACCTAAATTTATTAATTGTTCAGCTAACATTTCACTAAAATTTTTATCATAATTAATACTATACTTACAAATTGAATTTTCATTAGAATTTAAATCAATTACTGCATTTATATCATTTACAATAGTATTTTGTGGATTTAATAAATTTAAATCAAATAAAGGAGCATTTCCATCAATAGTATACCTAGAAAAATTTAATACATTAAAATCAAGTTGGCCAGTTATATTATTATAATCTCTTTGAAAACAAGAAGCGCTAGAACAATTAATATCATTCATTAAAATCCCTGGCATAGAATCAAATGGTAAATTAAAAATTGAAATTTTTGCAGCTTTATTAATATCTAAAAATGCTATTGAGTTTAAATCAACAAATTGATTTTTGAGTAAGTCAAAATCAAATTTTAAAACATTGTCTAAATTAAATAATTGAATTGCTTTTTCTCTTGAACCTAAATTTATATCTTGGTTAAAAACTATTTTACCAAGATTATTTATATCTTTAAAAATTAAATTTTCAATTTTAAAAAAATTATTTATTTCTTGAAAATTTGTTGAAGTTCCATCAGTACTAGTCCCAGGCGCAAAATTCAAATCATATAAAATAAGGGGGTTTGTTAATTGAGTTTCGCTAAAATTTTTAGGTGCAGAATTATCCCAAACTCTTATTACTAGATTAATAATATTAAAATCATAATTAAAACTTGGATTAAATGTTGTATTAATATAATAATTATTTTCATCAATCTTGTTCATTTCAAAATAAATATTAGTTCCATTAATATCTAAAAAATTTAAATCAATTCCACTAACTCCCGATAAATCAAACGAATCTATTTTTAAAAAAATATTTTGATCAATTCCATAAAAATTATCCTCATCAATTCCTTCTCCAAAAGTTAGTGCAGAATAAATAATCGGGGGATTTTTATCAATTTTTATAAAAATATTATTAACTATTTCATTAATATCCCCTGCACCAGTAGAATAAAACTCTAGCGAATTTATTCCTTCTTGAGTAATATTTATTTTAATAGAATTAGAATCTAAAATAAAATTAGCACTATTAACATAACTCCAATCATTTTCATTTAATTTATAATTTATTGATTTGCAAGTTGAATTTGAAACAGGATTACAAGTTAATGTTACTATTTGATCTAAACTATTCCAATCATTATCATAACCACTTGCTGTTGTTATTGGCGGAAGATCAAAGGTTTGTGCTAAAAGTAAAGCAGAATGTGCATTAATTCTTTTACCAGTAACTGTTTTTCCAGCTAAAGTTGGTAGAGTGTCTCCTGAATTTAAAATAATTTCTTTTACTTGAGCATTTGTTAAACTTGAATTATAACCTAATAAAAGAGCACTAAGTCCAGCAACATGTGGTGCTGCCATACTAGTACCATCCATAAATCCATATTTTTCATCACTACCATCCAAAAAAGTATTTATTGTAATTTCATCAACAAAACAACCAGCATAACTATTATCTGAAGCATTAGTAACCCACCTAAATCTAAATTTGAAATTATTTGTCAAATAATCTTTTGAAATATATTCTTCAAATAAATAAACATTTCCCCCAGTATCATCCCACTGTTTAATTTCAGTATAAGTGCTTCCG
>CAZBHA010000067.1:0-4866 GCA_964491675.1 uncultured archaeon | reverse complement strand
ATTTATTCTCGAGATCCTTTCCAAGCAATTGATAGAGAAGGAGTTGGACTTTTAATGAAACATTGTGTAGAAAAAGCAAGAAGTGTAAAGTCTGATATTGATATTGGAATTTGTGGAGAACACGGTGGAGAACCAACAAGTGTAGAATTTTGTCACTTGATTGGAATGAACAATGTAAGTTGTTCGCCATTTAGAGTTCCTATAGCAATACTTGCTGCAGCACAAGCCGCAATAAAAGATACTCTAAAATCAGAATCAAGTACTTTAAATAAGTAAAAATAATTTTTGTGAAAAGGATTTTTTTCCTTTTCACTTTTTTCTTTTTTTAAAATTAAAATTTAACCAAATTGTTTTTTTACAGTAACTGGCTTTTGAGCAATTACTTCAAAGTTGCTTGAAATGTAAGTTCCTGTAAAAGACTTTTCTTTAACTTTTTTTATACTAACAACTTTGAAACGATACAATCTTTCTTTGATATATTCTTTACTAAAAAAATGTCGTATATGTTGTAAATAATACATATCCTTTTCAATTAATCTTCCTTTTCCATATAAATCATCATCAGTTGATTTTATTTTAAAAATTAAAAGTCCTTTTGGTTTTAAAATATAAAATAAATCTTCAAATATTTTTTTAGTTTTACTATCTTTAAAATATTGAAGTGATAAATGTGAATAAATAACATCGTAACTTTCTCTTGGGATAGTATCAAGTTCTTTTGCATGATTTAAAACTTTTATTTCTAAGTTTTTTATTTTTTCTTTTTTTATTTTATTTTCTAATATCTCAAGAGGTTGTTTATCAAAATCAGTTGCAGTCACAATTAATTTATTTTTTGCAAAATAAAGTGAATCTTGTCCTGCTCCACATCCAATATCTATTACACTTTTTAATTTATTCTTTTTAATTTCAGCAAGTGCAACTTTTGCAAAACTGTGTGGTTCATCAATATCAAATTTTTTGTTTTTTAATAATTCCCATTTTCTTTTCCAGTATTCTTCTATTAATTCTACTTTGTCAATTCTAAGGTCTGATTGAATTTTTTTAAATAAATGTTCAAAATTAGTGTACCCTGATTCTGAATTTAAATGTCCTCCATTTTCAATATGAATTATTTCTGCGCCTATTTTTTTTGCTAATCTTTCTCCAGTTTCAACAGGTACATAAGGGTCATTATCTGATTGATAACAAACAAATTTTCTACAATTTTGTTTTATTTTATTATAATCAAATTCTTTTTCAGTAAAAGAGCTATTTATTTTGTCAAGTTCATTATTAAGCGGTTCTACAAAACCACAAACTAAATAACAAGCTTTTATTTTAATATTTAAGTTTTCAATTATTGAAAGTGCAAATGCTGCACCTAAAGAGTGTCCTACAAAAACAGAATCTTCATCCAATCTATTTTCATATTTTTTAAATTCGTTTAACCAGTTTTCTAAATTTTGTCCTTTTGGAGTTGGAAAATCAGGGATTATTATTTCTTGGCCTAGTCCACTAAGTTTTGCGTCAAGCCAAGGAAACCAATTTTCTTTAGAATTTCCATGTGCGCCATGGAATATAAAAAATTTCATACAAAAAAAAGAAAGAATCTAAATATATTTGTTTCTATTGAAAAAAAATTTGATTTAGCCTTATTAAACCCGTTTTGAATTTTAAATAATGGATTTAAAGCAACTCTTTTTAACCTAATGAACTTTTTTTAATTATTAAAATTGTATCTTTTAATGTTAATGGGATTAGGGCTGTTTTAAAAAAGGGGTTTTTAGAATTTTTTAATGAGAATAATGCTGATATTTTTTGTTTACAAGAAACCAAAATTCATGATAATGATTTAATTGACGAATTAAAATCAATCGGGGCACTTAAGGGATATAAGAGTTATTTTTTTGGTGCACAAAAAAAGGGTTATTCCAGTACTGCAATTTTTTCAAAAATTGATCCGCTTAGTGTTAGAAAGGGGATTGGTGAAAAAGTTTTTGATGATGAGGGAAGAGTACAAGTTTTTGAATTAAAAAAAGCATACCTCTTGAATGTTTATGTTCCAAATTCAAAACATGAACTTACTAGGATAAAAGAACGACTGGAATTTAATAAAAAATTTATTGATTTTTGTGAAAAATTAAGAAAGAAAAAACCAATTATTTTTTGTGGCGATTTAAATGTTGCACATAAAGAAATTGATTTAGCAAATCCTAAAGAAAATCAAGAAAATCCAGGGTTTTCAATTTTTGAAAGAACTGCATTTCAAGCACAATTAGATAAAGGGTATATTGATACTTTTAGAATTTTTAATAAAAATCCTAATCAGTACACTTGGTGGAGTTATAGGTTTAAAGCTAGAGAAAGAAATATTGGGTGGCGAATAGATTATTTTATTGTTTCAAAAGAATTAAAGTCAAAAGTTAAAAATTCAAAAATACTTCCTAATGTTTTTGGTTCAGATCATTGTCCTATAGAACTTGAAATTGATTTATAATTATTTTATTTTTTTAAAGGTTAATTTTTTTAAAGGTTAATTTTTTTAAAGGTTAATTATCCTTTTTGTTGAAGTATTTATTTTTTTAAGTTATTTTTATTATTTTTTTAATTTAGCTTTTTTGATTTTAGTTAAACTTTTTTTGATTTTAAGTTTTTTTCTTTTTAATGATTTTTTATTTTTTTCTTTTAAATATTTTTCAACATCTTCAAAATTTTTAAAAAGAACTTTATAATATTTGTCTGGATCTGTTTTAATGCAATTATCTGCGGGATGATTTTTACAAATGTAAGGTCTTTTTTTATAAATTGTGCATCTATTTTTAGTGTCTAATTTTTCACAAGGTGTAAAAAATTCAACTAACCAGTCATTTTCAAAATCTTTAAATACTTGAATATTTTTGTGTGCAACAAGCCATTTTATTTCGTCCCAATCTTTTTTTGTTTTTGGACTATTTATTGATACTGCAACTTCTTTACAACAATCAGCTAAACAAAGCCCACAAGGATTTTTAGAAGATAGTTTCATTTAATCACATCAAAAAACAAATTTATTTTCTTTTACTATTAAAAGCAAGTGCTTTAATTTCTTTTTCTAAAGGATCATGTTCTTTTCCAAAAAAAGTGTTTTTGTGAACTGGTTTTTTTAATTCATCAATTTTTTGTTCTAATACTTTTATCTTAAAATCAATTTTTTCAATATCTAAATCGTCTTCAGTAGTAATTTTTTTTGCAAGTTGAGTAAGAGCTCTTTCTAAATTGTCTAATCTGTGATTTAATATTTTTATTTTTTGTTCATTTGCAATAATTTTTCCATATTCTAAAAAATCTTTTTCAGTATTTACTTTTGGTCGAGAAACGGGCAGAGTTATGTCAGTATTAGTATCATACGTTTTGTCATTTTCATCTAAATTAACATTTTGGCCTTGAGAAATTTGCATTGCTTCTTTTTCAAAAGTCCAAACTTCTTTATTCTTTGAATTTTTAATACTATAATGTACAAAAACATGTGCAACTAATAGTATTATTCCACTAACAATTAAAATTTCAATTATCATATTAAATCAAAGAATTTTTCAGTAAAAACCTTTTTAAATTCACTCACAAATTTTTAGAAAATAGTGGTTTTTTAGAATTTTGTTTAGCTGCATTAGGTTATATATTAAATAATATTTTGTTATTTTTTTCTACTTGTTTTTCTACGTCTTCTATAGAAATTTCTTTTAATTCTGCTATTTTTTGTGCAATTAATTCTATTTTGTCAGGAAATGCTTTTTCACCTTTAAATATAATTGGGGAATCAGTTTCTAGAAGTAAATTTTGGAGTGGAAATTTTCTAATTCTTTCTTGTACTAATTCATCCCATAATAAATTTAATCCTACTCCACAGTAATATCCATTTCTAACTGCTCTGTTCATTAAGTTACTTGAGTCAGTATAACTGTGAAGATAAACTTTTGTTGCATTTTTATTTTCTAATATTTGTTGTACTTGTTTTATTGCATATCTGGAATGAACTGTTATTGGTAAATTTTTTTCCATTGCAAAATCAATAAATCTCTTAAAAATTTGTTCTTGTTTTTCATGTTCGTTCTCTGTTGTGCTTAATTTATGATCAATTCCAACTTCTCCAATTCCAATAGCAAATTTATGATTTTCTTCAAAAAAATCAAATGCTTTATTTAGTTCATCATCAGTTAGTTCTAGCGCATCAATTGGATATAATCCTAAACAAGCATAAACGTTTTCATATTTTTTTGATAAATCAATTGCTTTTTTATTTGAAATAAAACTTGCTGAATTAGTTATTATTTTTCCAATGTTTTTTTCACTAGCTAGTTTTAATATTTCGTCTAAATTTTCTTCAATTAGTTCTAGGTGCGTGTGTGAATCTATAAACATACTCGTCAATTAACTTAATTTCAAAAAAGAATATAAATGATTAAGAAAGGCTTTTTTTAATGGATTTGTTAAAAAATAAAAAATTATTAATTTTTTTAGGATTGCTTGTAGTGTCTTTAGTAATTGTTGATTATTTTAAAGAAGATTCAATAATTAATTCTTTTTTTTTAGATAAAAACCTTTTTTCAAAAGAAAATTATTTTGATAGAATTCAACAAAATGATATTGAAGTTTATTTTTGTCCAAAAGAAAATTGTGATGAAAAAATAATTAATCAAATAGATTCTGCAAAAGAAAGTATTGATATTGCAATATATTCGTTCACATTAAATAGTATTTTTCAATCAATTTTAAATGCACAAAAAAGGGGAGTTAGAGTGAGAGTAATTTTTGATTATTTGCAAAGTTTTAATGCATATAGTTTAGATGAAAATTTAATTGAGAAAGAAACTGAACCCCCCGTGGTTTTAATTGGACATTCTTGGG
>CAZBHA010000066.1:0-4901 GCA_964491675.1 uncultured archaeon | reverse complement strand
TTCTTCGTTTAGTTTCTTCACTTAGTTCCATAGTGTCTTCTAGTAGGTCCCAGATAATATCTTCATAGGTTTCAGAACGCATTTTTCTTTTTTCTAATTGTGTTTTTAGTTCTGCACTAACTTGTATTGTTGTAGCCATAGTAAACTATAGAGTGCTATATTATTTAAATCTTTCTAGAAGTTCGTTAATTGTCAATTTTAAAAAAGTTTTATAAAGCATTTGTGTATATAATTGTTATATGAATAAATTGGTTAATTTGAGATTAAATGATGCTTTATTAAAAAAAATTGATAATATTGTTGAAAATGGTTTTTATTCTAATAGAACAGAATTTATTAAACATAAATTAGTTGAAGCTATTGAAGATATTGAAACACAAGAGGCGATTAAAAGAATTCATGAAAATGTTGGCGTTTCAAGAAAAAACGGAAAAAAAATTACGACTAATAAAGAATTAAGAAAAATAAGGGAAGAATCTAGCAAACATTTTTTAAAAAAATATGGTTTAGAGTAAGTCTTCTGGTTTAAAGCAATCAACACAAAAAGAAAGATTTTGTGAAAAATGCTTATCTCTAGTTAAAATAACTAATCCTTTATTTTTTGCTACAATCGCAATTATTGCATCAGTAAATGGAACATTTAATTCTTTTGAAATATGATAAGCTTCATTTGAAAATTCTTCACTATTTAACATAACTAACTTATTTTTTCTTTTAAGTTCAGAGCTTATTATATCAAAATCAATATAATCAGTATTATTTTTTAATTCAAAAAGTATTTCTTCAATAATAAAAATCTTATGTTTGCAGGACACGGTGTCTTTAAAAAATTTTTCTGCATATTTATAATATTTTCTTTTTTCTAAATAATCAATGTAAATATTTGTATCTACTAAAACATCCATAGGAAAAAGTTATTTTTATGGTATTTAAATAAAATCAAAACTTCGTTAATTGTCAATTTCTTTTTTTATCATATCAAAAATAATTTTCTTTGTTTTCTTATCAACTTTTTGTTCATGTTTTATATCATAATGTAATCCAAAATTTGGATCAAAGAATTTTTGTTTATTTATTATAATTGGATTTTGTGTTCTTGCTAAAACTCTCCAGTGTACGTGTGGTCTGCATTTATCTCTAAAAGCATGGTTCATCATGCAACCCCAATTTAATAATGGGGAATTAAATGCTTTTTTTATAGCAGGTTCTATTTTTTTTACTACTTTTTCAAAATCAATCCATTCTTCACTTGTTAATTCGCTTAAAGATTCTTTGTGATTTTTTAAAATTACAACACAACAACCAATATATGCTTGATCATCAATTAAAACAACAACCCAATTTTTATTTTCAAAAATAATATCTTTAGGGTCATTTTTGTGGTTGCAAGTAACGCAATTCATAATATTAATTATAGTAGTTAAAATTAAAATTGTTAGCTATTCCTCTATTATTCCCCTAGCAGCAATTACTCCGGTTATAGCAGCTCCAACAATGTTTCCTGCAACACCCGCTCCGTCTCCAGCAACAAATAAACCTTTAATTTCGGTTTCTAAATTCTTATTTGTCTTGATTTTATTTGAACGAAATTTAACTTCAGGGGCGTATAAAAATGTCGAATCTGCATTAAGTCCAGGTAAAATCTTATCTAGCATCTCTATTCCTTCTAAAATTTTTTACAACCCTATAAGGCATACTCATTCCTATATCTCCTGGAACAGCTTCTTTTAAACTAGGAATTATATGTGCTCTTTTGATTCTTTCTGTTGTACTTCTTCTTCCAGCTTTTAAATCTTTTAATCTTTGAATAATTGGTTTTCCTGCTCCTAGAAGTGTTACTCCTTGTGCTAAAAAAGTAGCGTACGCCCTAGTGCTTTCTAGGGGCTGGGTTAGCGTAATTTCTGTAACAAAAGCAAAATTACTATTTTTTGAATCATGTGTTGAATTAGAGTGTCCATTTACACAAACAAAATCATCATATTTTTCTATTGCTACTAAACCATGTGGGCAAGGACAAAAGGTTCTTACAACATCATCATAGGTTGGAGTGTACATTGAAAAAATTGTTTCGTACATTTCTTCTGCGTGTTTTGCTAATACTTCTGCTGGAAATTCTACTCTTACTCCAACTTCTACTTTTTCAAAAACTTCTCCTAGACCATGGTTTTGTGCTACTACTTGCATCCACTTAGCATTATATCTTCCTGGAGCACAAATAACTTTTTTTGCATTAATTATTTTATCATTAATTAGTAAAACACCTTCTACTTTATTGTTTTTTACTACAATATCTTTTACTTCTGTGTTTGCTAGTATTTCTATTCCGTTATCTAGTAAATAGTTTTGAAATGTTTGCATAATTTTTGGTAATCGGTCTGAACCTACGTGAATTGTTTTTCTAACGTATAATTTAATATTATTTTTTTTTGCTTCCTCTACTAACATATTAGTGTTTTTTGTAGTTTTTGGATAATATTCTGGTGGAACACCAAAATCTAATAATATTTTTTCTGTGTAATCTATTAATTCTTGATATTCTTCTGCTCCGTATAAGTGGAACATTTTTTCGTGTGAAAGAACTGGTGTAAAATGAAGCTTTCCGTCTGAGAAAGTTCCCGCTCCACCAAAACCACTCATTACCTCACTCTTTAATCTATTTTCAATTAAATTTCCTTTTTCTATAATTAGAACACGCTTATTTGTTTTTGCAAGTTCATAAGCTGCAAAAATCCCCGCAGGGCCTGCGCCTATTATCACCACATCTGCCTGTTCAGTCGGGCAGCACCTGGGTGCACCTTCGGTAGCACTTTTTACTTCTTTTGAAGCAAAACCTAAATTAGAATATTTAGAATCATTTTCGATTAAATTAGTTTTATTATTAAAATTAGTTTTGGAATTGTTTTCACTATTCAAACTTTCCCTACAGGATATAGAGCGTTGATGTATTTAAAGATTGAGGTTAAAAGTGAGGGGATTTGATTTGAAATCTATTATTTGGATAATCAAAGGTTATTTTAAAATGTTCAAAAAAACTAGATCCAAGTAAAATATCTTCGTGTTGTGCTTTTTTATCAAGGTTAATCATGCATTTCACTTTAAATTTTATTGATTGTTGTCTTTTTTTATTTATTTTCATAAAAACTTGAGAGTCAGTTGTTGAAAAATTAGTTCCAGTATATTGTTTAGCAGTTGATTTTTGTTTTGAATTAAATTTTAATCCTAAAACATTAGCAACTTCAAGCGGAATTAAAGTAAAATCAGAACCTGAATCAAGTACTGCATTAAAATTCATTATTAAATTATTTTTTCCAAATAGAGTTATTGGTATTATTGGTTCTTTTACTGTTGCATTTCCAACTTTTTGATGTTTGCATCTATAAATAAAATTCATAAATATCTAGCAGTTTTTCTAACCCTTGTTAGTAATACTTTTGATAATGGGATTGATTTTTTGTTTACCTTTTTTACTACTTTATCTAAAACAGCGTCTGATGAAATAATGCTATCTTTGTATATTGCAACCCAAGTTCCTTCTTCATATTTTGAAAAATCATTTTTTAAAAAATGATTAAATTCTAAATCAACATTCAAAACCATCTAATCACATATTAATCTGGTATTTTATACTTTAAAAAGATATCTTAACTTTCGTGCCTTTGTTAATTGTCGAAATTTTGTTTAGGTTTATAATCTAAAAAAAGTCAATCTAATTTAATGAAAATCAAAGATATTACTAAATTTCAAAGACCTCGTGAAAAGTTTAAATTACTGGGTGCTGAAAGTTTATCTTCTGCTGAACTTTTAGCTATAATTATTAGAACTGGGACAAGAAAAGAAAATGTTGTTTTAATGTGTCAAAGAATATTATCTTCTTTTCCTCTTGAAAAAATTTCTGAATTATCAATAAAAGAATTATGTAGTATTAATGGTGTTGGTGAAGCTAAAGCTCTTCAAATAAAATCAATTTTTGAAATTAATAAAAGAATTAATCTAGTTAAAAATAATATAAAAAAAATTAACTCAGCAAAAGATGTTTTTGATTTAATGTCACCAATTCTTTTTGATAAAAAACAAGAACATTTTTATGTATTACACTTAAACTCTAAAAATGAAGTTATTTCATTTAAACTAATTGCAATTGGAACACTTAACTCTGTTGTAATTCACCCTAGAGAAATATTTAAAGAAGCAATTAGAGAAAGTGCTCAAAGTATTATATTAGTACACAATCACCCTTCTGGAGATTGTTCTCCATCTTTAGAAGATAAAGAAATAACTTCTAAATTAGAAAAAGCTAGTGAATTAATTGGAATTGACTTACTTGACCATATTATTATTGGAAGAGAAAAATGGTTCAGTTTTGATGATGAGGGGATTATTTAGGTGGATAATAAAGTCCAATTATTATCGGTTTGTTATAATATGAATCTGTGCCAATATAAAAATGAAAATTTTTGTTTTTCATTTGATCAAAATATTTATCTTTTATTTTTTGTTTTAATATTTTTTCATTTGAATATTTTTTCTTCCAAGATCTCCATGCTTGAAGTAATTCCCAGTCTTCGCACATTAAATTATGTCCTGTGCAATTAGGGTCATCGCATTTAAATAAATATGAGAACTTTATTGGGATTTTTTCTAAGGGGGATTCATATTTGTCTCCAAAAAGAGTTTTTTGATTACCTTCAATTAATTCTTTTTCCCAATCTCTACATTCTTCAATTGGGGTGAATATAAAATCAATTAGTTCTTTTGGTTTTATTAATGCTAAAGAAGATTTATCTATTTTAGACAGTTGATTTAATTGTTCAATTGATTTCAATTTAATCGGCAGTATAAACTTATTTCTTTTTTCCCATTTATCTTTAGTATCAATATGTTCTAATATTTTTATTGATTTT
>CAZBHA010000065.1:0-5139 GCA_964491675.1 uncultured archaeon | reverse complement strand
ATTGGAAGTATTTCTTCTATTTTTTGTATAGATACAAGTTTTCTTTCCATATTATCCTTTAATTATAATATCGTATAAATTGCTTAATGTTTTAATAGGTATATTTTTTCCATTTTTATCAGTGATACTATCTTTTTTTGCATTTTTTCCAAAGTCAATATCATAAACCCAATAATCTATGTTATCATATTTATCGTCCATTGCCTCTTTTAAAGTTTTTAAAAACAAAATTTCGTATCTTCCTAAACTAAAATACATAAAATTAGGGTCAATTTTTTTCATTGCTTCGCAAACTTTTTCTTCGTCTTTTCGCAAAGCAATAAATTCTTTCATCAATTTTATAAAAGTTGTTTTGTCCATATTTTTGTATGGTGTTAAGCCATCTGCCTATTTATCAGATTTTGTTTATTTGTTCTGATATAAACGCAAATTGCGTCTATTAAACTATTTTCCTGTAATCAACAATCCTGTTGAAGCTTCCAATCCACAATAAGAAGTACATCCCATTCCATTCCATTTTTCTATCTTTTTTAAATTGACATATTCTGCTCCTCCTTGTGAAGTTATTGCATCTGCCTGTATCTTAATTGCTTCTGCTTCCGCTCTTGCTTGTGTCAATCTTTGTTCTGATTCAAATTGAACTTGTTTTAACTTATTTTCCGCTTTCAAAGCGTCTTGTGCCGCTACCTGTTTTTGCTCAACTGCTTGTTCATATGCATCTGAAAAATCAAAATTCAAAATTGAAAATGATTTCAAGATAATTCCTTTGTCTTGAAGTCTGTTTACCAAATCTTTATTTATTTCATTGTTTATTTCAGCTCGTTTGTCTAATAAGTCTTGTGCGGTATATCTTGCAAACACTTGTTTTTGTGTTTCTTGAATAGCGGGATATATAATAACAGCTTCAACTGTTTTATTATCTCCAATTGTTTGATAAATAATATTGACTTTACTTGCATCAAGAAGATAATTAAATGCTACTTCTGTATCAACGGTTTGCGTGTCTTTTGAATAAGACGCAGATGTTGTAACATATTTTACTTCTTGAACATTCATTTTATGAATAGATTGTTGTATTGGTAATCTCCAATGTAATCCTTCCCCTAAAATGTTATTACTAACTGCTCCCCAATTCATAACGACTCCCCTTTCTCCACGGTCTACTTGAACAAAAGGATTCAAAACTAAAAAAATAATTAAAATAATAAACGCAACAACTCCTATCTTAAACAACTTATAATTTTTTTCTTCCATTTTTTTTAAATTTATTATCAATAGTCCAAAAAGAAATCTTAATAGTTGCTATTGTAAAAATAAATATTATTAATACTTCAATTATTATTCTTAAAGATGTCATAAATTTAATTTTAATATTAAGTCATATAAATTAGTGTATTTTAATATAAAAGAAAGTGGGCAAGAATGGATTTGAACCATTGATCTTTCCCTTATAAGAGGAATGCTTTAACCACTAAGCTACTTGCCCTCATTTTATATTTTCTAAAAGAATACTTTCTATAAATTCAATCGGCATTTTTCTGATTTCAACATCAAAATAAATATCAAACTTTTTAACCAACTGTTTTTTGAGTTTATTTATTTCTTTTTTTATTATTTTAATATCTCCGGCATATTTTTTGTTTCTTTCATATTTATTTATAAATGAAATTTTGCCACGAATTTTTGAAATAAGCAATGCTTTTAAATCACAATTAAAACAATAATTACCGTATTTTTGAAATCTTTCCCAGTTATTTTTTATAGGTATTCCGCAACTAGCGCAAAAATTTTTAATCTTATAATTTTTTTCTTTGTAATTTTCATTCTTCATACAATCAATGATGCGTCTGCCGAGCTTTTTGTCCAAACGGTCAAGAGTATCCGGCTATACACGTCGAAGAATTTGTTTATTTGTTCCTCGTACATCAACGCATTGTTTTATATTCCTAACTTTTCTTTGAATTTTTTTAAATCAAATCCGAGTATAATTTCATCATTAACAATAGATACTGGAACTGATAATTGATTTGATTTTTCAATCATTTCATTTCTTGCTTCTTCGTTTTCTGAAACATCAATAGATTCAAAATCTTGATTATTTTCTTTAAGCCAACTTTTTAATGATTCACAAACAGAACAATATGGAGTTGAGTATATTTTAATCATTTTAATATCTAAAAAAATCATTTACTTTTACATACGTTGTACATCCTTTATCTGTAGTGTCAATTCCGACAACCGAACCATATGGTTGATTGATCCAACTACTTAAAAGACTAAAATCTTCTTTTTCCAAGGCAGATTTTAACTCTGAAATTTGTTTTTCTATTTTTTCTATTTCTTTCTTTTTTTCAGAAATAATATTTTCTCTATCTGAAATAATATGAAGCATTTCCTTAATTTTAATCTTTTTTTCTTTAAGTTTTTTTTCTTCTTCGTATTCTTTGATTTCTTTAATTATTTCTAATACTAACTTATTCTTATATGTATTCATATTATAATATACAATCACTATCAAAAGAAGTATCTTCAATATTTTTAAAAATTGTTTTTATATTTTCTGATACTTTTTCAATAGTTTGATTGCCATTTATTTTTACTATGTTATGTTTTTCTTTAAAATCATTTATTGTCTGCAAATAATTGTTATATACTTTATTTAATATATTTTCATTTTCATATAATTCCAACGATTCTTTTTCTTTTTGCAATCTATTTATACATTCTGATACTGGAACATCAAGGAAAAAAGTAACATCTGGATTTATAAAAATATCAAATGAATTTTTTAACCAATTATAGTCACAATCTATTGAACCATACGCATACGCAGACAATGAATACCTATCGCAAAAAACATCAATTCCTCTTTTTAAACTGGGAATTATTTCTTTATTTATAATATTTATACCATCAGCAAGATAAAGTGCCTGCAAACAGCCACCATTACATTCCCATTCTTTTTTTAAGCGACTTCTTATCAGTCCACCAATTAAAGTTTGACTTGGCTGGGATACAATAATATGTTTTCTTCCTATACTTTTAAAATAAGAAGATAATGATTTAATTGTAGATGTTTTCCCACTGCCATCCAATCCCTCAAATACAAAAAGTTTTCCTATCATATTTCTATATTAAAAGTTCCTTTATTAAGTTCACATGTAATTCCTCCATAATCACCATACGTATCCTCTGCGTTTTCTTGACAAGTAACCCAAGGATATTGCGGATTTTGCGGTATAGTTTTAAAATAAATAGGACGTTGCCAATTACTAATATCTATATTTGTTTCTAATATAAAATTTAACCATTCTTTTTTTGGAAACAATTTATCAAGAACAATTATTAAATCATTTAATTTAATATTTTCTTCTATTTTTATTGATTTTTCATCGTTTGTGATGTTTAATTGAATTTTCATATTAGCGATTATCTCCTGAACCGTGAAGTTTTCCACGGGTCTGGCGAGATTTTAACTTTTCAATATTTTTAATAGCAATAGTGTCTAATTTCAATCCTAATTCAATTCCTAAATTAGCAATATACCACAAAATATCTCCAAGCTCTTTTTCTAATTCGACTTTTTGTTCTTTTGAAATAATTCCATTGCCATCTCTAATAATCTTTTTAATTTTTTCTGCGACTTCGCCAGATTCTCCACACAGCCCTAAAACAGGATAAATATAATTCTTACCTTTGTTTTTATAAATTGCTGTTTTTCTTGCTAACTTTTGATATTCTTTAAAATCCATATTATTCAATTATTATTTTACATTTTTTAATTTTAGGATTGCTATCTCCAAATTCTGAAAATACTTCTTTTTTTTCTCTCGCCTCGTTTCTTGTATCACATAGTATATATTCTATTCCTTCTTCTTTTTGGATATAAACTATCCAAGACGGTATTGCTAATTTTTTCATTATATTTTTATTTGGGAATATCTTTCCGAATTTATAACATCCATCATTGTTTGATAGGGTGTTTTATTTTCAACCGCAAGTTTAAATATTACTGGCGAAAATCCAGAAACTAAAGATACTCCATTTTCATTTTTTTGCGCTGGTAAATTTTTACCACTTCCATTTACGTTCCAGAAAACTATATTAGGAACTTTATAACCACTTTGAATGTATTTAGATTTTATCGCTTCAAGATTTGTCGTTCCATCTGTACAATAATCAAATTCCATATCTGAAATAATATAAATAGTTTCCGGCAATTCGTCGACGGGCGTGTTGTTGGTTACTGCGGTATTTAAAATCAACTCAAATACAGCATATAAATTAGTATTAGCAACGTCTCCCAATTCTATGCTGTTCATTTTATCTAACAAATTTTTTCCTTGTATTTTGTGCAATTTAGGTATTCTTGAAAAAGAAATAAAATAATCTTTGAACTGTCCTTTGTTTCTTTCCGCAAAATAAAGAGCAAGTGAAACGGAAACAGACATTGGATCACCACACATAGAACCAGAGGTATCTGCAACAACTAAAGCATTTTTTCCTTGTGTGTAATCAGGAAGTTGATTCCATAACGCTTCTAATGTTTTAGAATAATCAGAATGTGCAGATTTATAAATTTGATAAGGATAAAGAGTTTTTGCGTTAATTTTAACTTCTCCTTTTTCTGCTTTATCTATAAAAGCATTGTATCTTTCTTCGTCGTGCCGTTTGAAAGCGTTTTTATAAATACGCGCCGCTTGGCTGGGAACAGAAGAATAATTAATTTCATTCCATTTTTGAGCAGACATCAATTCTTCAACAACTTTTATTTGTTTTCTAATTTTTCTAACTAACTTTCTATATGAAATTTCAGTCATTCCTAAATTCTTCGCCATAAAACGAGCTTTTGATCTTGTGTTTGCACTGGAAGCATTGATTGTCGGCAACCATTTGGAAAGCAATGACGGCGTTTCCGAATTTTCATCTTTCTTCAATTGTTCTTTGATGATTTCAAAACATTTTTGATTGTTGAAAAAGAGATCGTCTGCTCTTCCATACTCGAAAACATATCCAATTATGTTTTCAAAAATCTCTGGATAATTATCACCAAGCCAATTTAAACAAGTTCTAAATAATTCACGCTCTCCTTGTCCACCACGAACATCACGAATATAATATAAAAGTTTAATTGCTTTT
>CAZBHA010000064.1:0-5204 GCA_964491675.1 uncultured archaeon | reverse complement strand
CTAATAGTTATTGGTGGAATAAATCTTATTTCAATTAGTTTTTCTTGAGGTATACTTAATTCTTTTTTTAATAATGCAATTAAATTCTTGGATTCAATAATTTTTAATTTACTTAGTTCAATTTTTTCTTGATTTAATTCTTGGAAATTTTCTACATTTTCTAAAAAAATTTTATATTTATTTTTAATTTCAAAATAATTGTTTTTTAGTTCTACTAAATCATTTTCAAAATCGAATGATTTTATTATTTTTATAAGTTCATCTTTTTGTGGTTTTAGACTTTCGTCAAATTCATTATTTTCTAAAAAGTTTAATAATTCAGTTAATTCTTTTTTAATTGAGTTATTTATTGAAAAGTTTAAATCATTAAGATTATTTAATGCCAAGATTAATTGTTCTAAATTATTTGTATTTAAATTTTCTTTAATAGAATCAAGTTGTTCGCTTAAAAAATCATACTCATCTAATAATTCAAGTTCTTCAAGTTCAATTAGTGCATTTTCATAATTATTAATTTGTTCTAATAACTCATCTTTTATAATTATAATTTGATTTTCTTTATTTTTTTCAATTTCTATTTTTTCAAGTTCTTTATTTGCTTGATTTATCAAGTTTATTGCTTCTTTTATCCAGTTTTCATTAAATGCGTAAGTTAGATGTTTTTGAATTTTTTCACTTAAATTTGGTGCATTATTCGCTAATTTATTAAGTAAATCAATTAACTGCTGAGTATAATATTCCTTAGAATTATTTATCTGTGCAATTAAAGTAAACCGTTTTTCTTCTTTTTCAAAAAATTCAATATTTTTCAATAATATTTGGTCTCCAATATTAGTTAATTGTTTATTTATGTATGTGTTATCATAAATATTTAGTTTTTTAACTAAAAAATTATTTTTAAAGTCAATTAATATATTTCCATTAATTTTTTGTGAAGTAGTATTTTTTGCAATTAGCTCATATTCTATTTGTTGTATTTCATCATCAATATTTTGGGTTGATTTTAGCTTTTGTTCTAAGATAATTAAATCCGGCACGTATTTTTGAATTACTATATTTGATTTTTTAGATACATTTTCTAAAATAAAGTATAATTTATCATCTTTTTGAATAAAAGAAATTTCTTTATTATCCTGCAATATATTTAATTTGTTAACTTTTTGAGTTTTAATTTCAAAAGACACTTTTGAAAATGTTTCTTCATTTAAAATGTTTAATTTATCTTGAATAATACTTTCTTTATTGGTTGCAAGAATTATTTTTGAAATTATTTCAAAGTCTATTTTATTTTTATAAGTCCCCTCAAAAAAAGTTTTGCCAAACGGAATTTCTTTTATTACAATAACGCTTTCACTACCGCCTAGTAAAGAGTATTTAATTAAATTATGTTTTAATTCAATAGAAAAAGGAATTTTAAAACTTACTTCTTTTTCAATTTTTTCAAAAGGATTATTTAATTCAATTATTAAATTAGAATTATATTCACTGCCCGCGATAATAAGATCTTTTTCTAAATTAGTATATTTAATATTTTTAATAACAATTTCTACTTTTTCATCTTCTAAATAATTTTTTATTTTTTTATTAAATGTTGCAAGTTTTTGACTTAAATCATTACAAATATTAATTATTTTATCAAATTCAAAAGAGCCATTTTTTCTATAAATCTCAAGAGAATTAATTTCTTTTTCAACTTCACTAATTTTTGTTTTTTGGCTTTTATTTCCATAATTTTGAACTAAAATTAATTCTTTTTTTAGGTTAAGTAGTTCTAAATAATTTTTTTCAAGGGTTAGTATTTCAGTATTAGAATATATTTCAATAATTACTTGGCTTTTTATTTTTTCGCAAGCTTCTTTAAAATAAAATAAGTTTTGACTAGTCACTGGTTCTTTTTTTAGCATTAAATATAAGTTTTCAAGTTCTTTGAGGTTAACTTGTTTAAAAATATTATCAAGATAATTAAAACATTCTTTTGTTAAGTCAATTTGCTTTGCTTTTAATAATTCAATATCATTTTTTCCAAGGTTATATTCTTTTTCTTTTTCAATGGTTTTTTTACAAAATTCCATTTTTATTTCTTTTTCCTTTAATGTCTGATTTGCATAAAAAATTAAATCATCATATATTTTTTGTAGTTCTATTAAATCGTTTTTTATTTTTAAAACTTCTTTAGCTTTTTTATCACATGCGTCATTAATTAAACTATTATTTTGAAAATTACGTTCTTCAAATTGTCGATTTAATTGTATAAATTTGTTATTAATTTCTTTTAATTGATTTATTTCTTTTCCAAGAGTTAATTTATTTTCAAACTTAGTTTTTCTTAAATCAATTAAAGCAAGTTCTGTGGTCATAAATTCAGAATCAAGGTCAGTTTGCGAAGAAATTTTTTCACTAATTAAATTAGTTCTAATATAATCAATAATTTCGTTAGTTTTGCTAGTTTTATGCAAGTTTTTTGATTTTTGGTAATTAGTTTCTAAACTCGCCCAAAGATTATTTTTGTTTTTATTTAATTCTTTAAAATTTGTATTATATTCATTAATTAAAGAATAAAATTGTTCTATTGCTGAATGCTTTTCTCCAAGAATGTCTGAATATAGTAACATTAACTGGTTTGTTGGCAAGTTTTTTAATGAATAAATACTTTGAGTTTTATAAAAAATATTTTCAAAATAACCTAGCATATTTCTAATTGGCGCGGCTAAAAAATAAAATTTGCTTTCTTGATTTGTTAGTGAGGTTTCATCAAGTAATGTATCTATGCTAAAATTAAGAAATTTTATTTGAAATGATTCTTTTTCTATTAGGTTTTGTGGCAAAGCGGGAGTTGAATTTTTAAAATTCTCAATTTTTTTAGTGTAAAATGAAACATATGAGTTACTTTTTGTTGAACCACTTTCAAGTTCTGCAATAATTTGTTTAAATGCAATATAATTATTATAAATTTTTTCTTCTTTTATTAGTTCAACATCTTCATTTTTTAAAAATTCATATTCTTTTAAAATTATTTCAAAACTTTTTTTTATTGAATTGTCTAGTTCAACAAAGGCTTCTTTAATATAAAATTGAGTTTGATTAATGTGTCCTGGTAGAGAAATTGGATCCTTGGTTAAACATTGTTTAGATATTTCTTCAATTTCTTTAATTGCTTTATTATAAAAAAACCAACTTCTAGCAGTATTGTTTTTTAAGTGATATAATTCATTTTCGCTTGCAATATCAAAATTTGTTTTAAATAGAGTATTGACTTTTGTGTAGCAACTTCCTTCTGTTTCACAATGTGGGATATAATCAAAACTTTTACTTGTTAATGAGTAGCAAATATTCATTTCTTCTCGGCTCATTTCAATGCAGCCAAAGAAAAACAAAAATAATATAATTATTAAAAAAATTAATTTGTTCATTAACTAATTTTTTAATTTTTTTATTTAAAAAGATAAGTTAATTTTCGTCAGTTGCCAAGCATTTATTTATTTCAACTTGTGAATTTGGCAGAAGTGTATACAAACACTCATTTTCTTTACTTAAAAGTTGATTTGTTTCAACACAATTTTTACAAACATTAGATTCTTGAGTAAGAAGTGGGCTAATATAATATTGTCCTAAAAAAATACCGATTACTATTCCAATAATTAATACTATTAGAAAAAATTTTGTTTTTTTAAATGGATTTTTGAATTTTGAGAATAATCCTTTTTTTGGAGTGATTAATTCATCATAATCTTCATCAGGGTTTTTTAGAGACATATTAAGAGAATGTTATTGTAATATAAAAATCTTACTAAAAAGTAAATTATGTTTAATTATAGTTATTCTGCATTTAATTTCTTTTTTGAGCGATTTTGTGAAGTTTGTGCAAATAAAGTTTTATAACTTTTAAATAAATATAAATTTAAAAAAACCTTAATTATACATAACAAATTTATTTTTTTGAATAATTTTTTTTTGAATAAGTAATATTTATAAAGGTGTAATGCATTTATATTGTAGAAACAATTTAGGTGTAAAAATATGTACAAATATACAATAGCAAGACAATTGGCTTCAAAAAGAGTAATTACAAACAGAGGGGACGAAATCGGCAAACTTTCTGACATGGTTGTTAGTGAAGTTGGCGGGGATATCGAAACTCTAATAATTGAAGTTGATAGAAATTCAAAAGTTCTAAGTAAAGCTGGAAGAACAGATAAAGTAATAGAAGTACCTTACTCAGCAGTAACTGCAGTAAGTGATGTTTTTATTATTGATGAAAGAGAACTAGTTGAAGAATTATCAGCAAAAAATTAAATTTCAATTAAAAGTTTGTTCTTCTCTACTTTAATTTCCTTAATTTCGGGATGAACATCTTTTAACTTATTTTCAATTTCTTTATCTAAAAGATTGTTTTTTCTTAAAACTGTGATTTGATTAGTAATTTTTTTTAATAATTGATATTCTAAATAAATTTTTTCTCCAGTTTCTAAAAACTGTTTTTCTTCAATAATACACTGATCAATTTGGCCTTGATAATCTTGTTTTCTAACTTTACTTTTAGTTTCTTCTTTTCTTTGAACGACATTGTTTTCTAAAAACACTTTCTCATTTAAAAGATCATTAATTGTATTATGACTTTTTTCAATGCCTAAATTTATTGAATAAATAACTCCATCTAAAACATAGGTGCCTTCTTCTTTTTTAGAGTAAATTTGTTTTATTTCTTTTAAAATGTTAGAGCTAATTTCTTTATTAATTTTATTTGCATTAATTGTTTTGTCCCAACTATTTTTTTCAAATATAAAATTTAAAATTCCTGGTGCCACATTAATAATATCAATAATTGCTCCAAAAACAGTTTTTTTATTTTCATTTAATAAGTCAAAAAATTCGTTTTCTTTTATTTCAAGTGGGTTTTTACCTCTTGAACTTGGAAACTTATAAATTTCATCTTTTTTTAATTCTCTATCTTTCCATTTTTCTTTTTTCATTGCACGAAGTATTTTAAAATTTTTATCACAAAGAATAACATTTCCCTTTGAGAATAATTCAAAAATTAAAAAAACATCTGGAAATTCCATTAGAACAATTCTATCAAAATCTTTTTGTTTTAAAGAAATTATTCGTTGATTAAAAATAAATTTTTTAATAAATGAAGAAAACCCGCCCGGATTTTGGTTAGCATTAATGCTAATTCTTTTATTTTCACTAAGATTGGGATGGTT
>CAZBHA010000063.1:0-5217 GCA_964491675.1 uncultured archaeon | reverse complement strand
GTAATGCTTGATAGAAGTAACTCAGCAGTAACAGTACAATGTGATGCACCAAATGCATCTATGACTGGTGTACCATACTTCCAAAGCGAAAATCAATATAATCAACTTTATGCTCAACAATACCCAATGGGAGTACCAAATCAAATGGGCGCAACAATCAATAGTTATTATGATTATTTACAACCAGCTGGAACTAATACAACAAATTCGTGTGCAATGGTGAGTGGAACAAGAGTTGTTGATAGAAGTGTTAAGGAAAGTTCAAGTGGAAGTATTGAAGAAATAACTTTTGAAGTAATGCCAAGCACACAATATATCCAACAAAGAAAATTATTCAATTCACAAAACCAAACATTTGGAATATTTAATTCACTTGCTGATATTAGACAATGGGCAACTGAAACTGATGCAAGAACAAATATTTATGGAAATTTAAATGTTAAATATACAAATCAATACGGATCAATGCAAACAATGTCATTTCCAATTGATATTGCTGATGTATGGAGACTTGGCGAATCAATTGATTCTGCAATTAATTGGGGAGATCCTAACGCTCGACCAGAACAATGTGTTGATGAAGAAAGAAAAAACAGTTCACTTAATATAAAAGAATTTTGGGAAAAACGAGGAAATACAAAAGGAGCAATACCTGAAGCTCAATATGCAAAAAATAAAACAATTTATAATCACATAGCACAACCTCCGGCAGTAAGAATTGGACCAGCAAGTAATACAAGATTTGTTTCAAATACATTTAATGCTTCACAAACAAGTAGTGATAATGCAGCAAATTGTGGACTTCTTGATTCAATTAGTAAAATTACTTACGACAAAGAATTTAGTGGAGTAAAAATAAAAATTGAAGCAATTGGAAGTGGAAGTTTAATAAATGAAACACGCGGAGCAAATTTAGCAGTTGAAATAAATAGAAGTGCAATTACTCAAGATTGTGTTTATATTGATACAGTAGTATCAGCAACATTAACAAGAAAAATTAATTTCCAAAGCGGACCAGTAATGTGGAACTTAAAAGCAATAGTAACTAGACCAGGTTATACTCTACAAACTAATAATCCAGAAATTGAATGTAAGAGTGGGGCAAGTAGTACAACACTAAATTGTGATGCAATAATAAGGGCAGTTACACTTCAAAATAAAACTAAAAGTACAAGCGAAATAAAAGAACTTGTAAGAAAAGAAGAAGCAAAATGTGTTGATTTAGTAAATGATTCTTTAGTTCAACAAATAAAAGATGGAACTGATCAAACTTATACTGAAACTTGTGAAAATTCAGCAAAAGAATTTGGATTTGATAATATTAATAAAACTGAAATAAATCAAATAACTGACGAACTAAATAATTATTGTGAAAATAATTACTGCAGTACTGAAATGTTTAGTGGATATGTGTTTGATAAATATTATAAATTAAAAGAAGCGGCAGCAAACAAAAGCTGGAAAACTACAACTAGTGGAAAGTTAAGCGAACTTTATAAAGAAGCTCAAACTATAAAAATTGGAGCATATGATTATTATTCTAATCCAACTAAAACAGAACTTGTTAGAGATAATTATAAACTGCCTGAAAATTATTTTAATGCAGGACAAAAAGAAAATATTACTAATTTAACTACATCAGATGCAAGTGCAATTGCTGATATGGTTGCAGTTCTTGAAAAAATAAAAAATTCTGATACAAGAAATGAAGTATTTTTAGAAGTAGAAAATAATACTGAAAAACTTTCTACTGCACTTGGACAAAAAGTTGAAGATAAAACTTATTTTAATTTAGGCAGTTATATAGAAATTAATAAACAAGTTTTAAATAATCCAACTGCAGAACAAATAACTGTTTTTAGTCAAAACATTACTACAAATGATATTAAAATAATGGCTCAAAATGGAAAATTAGTAGAACTAGTGAATGCAAATAATTTAGAAATCTCAACTGGCTTAGTTAATATAACTGACACTAATAAAATTAATTTAATTTACGCATTCAATCAAGATTTAAAAACAATGCACGAACTTGCAAACAAAACTGTTTACTTAGCAAATATTAGTGGAAAAAAATTAGAAATTAAGGAATTTACTTTACCACCACAAATTGCAACAGTAAATAACTTCAGCGAAAAAATTACTGGATTTAGCCAAGCTGGAAAATACACTTTAGAAATTGATTTAAATTACAAAGAATTAAATTCAAATGATAATTTACCTACAGAAATTAAATTAAGTGGAAGAACTGCTGAAAGCAAGGTTAACCAAAATATATTATTAATAAATGATTTCAAATTTACTACTGCAAAAGGAAACACAAATTCAATTGTTGATAATTCAGGAATTTATAATAATATTCCTACAAAAATTACAATTACTATACCAGGCACACAAAATTCATTAACTTACAAATTTGATACTTTTTCAAATAGTGGAGAAATAATTAATTGGAGTTATAATAATCAAAAATTAATTGAAAGTGGAGACGGACAAACTAAAACAATTAATATTCCGCCTTCAACAAATACAAAAACATTAACTGGGACTTATTTCCACCCAAAAGCAGAAACATTAATAATAGAACCAATAACTGGAAATGGAACTGTTAATATTAATAGTTTAATTATTAGTAATGAAATTAAATCTTCAATTATATCAAATTCAACAAGAGCCGTTTTACAACTTACTCAAGGAGAAAATATGACACAATCAAAAATAATAGAACTAGTTAAAAATGACAATGCTTGTGCAGTTGAAAATAAAATAATTTGGAACTCTTCAAAATTAAAATAGGTTTTTTAATATGAAAGCCCAACCTCTTGCTTTACTAATACTTTGCTTTATTGCATTACTAGCAAGTTTTATTTATTCTTTTTTTTATCCAATAGTAACCCCATTTAATTCTTTTCCACTAACTCTTATTACAATTATTTTCTTTTTATTTGGAATAATTGCATTTGGATTTTTTTCATTTGTACCACATATTTTTTTAGGATTAAGTTTAGGTGCAGAAAAAAATGCATTAATTTTTGTTTATTTAATTCCTATTTTTATTGCAACTTATGCTGGATTAAAACTAGGATATTTAATACAACAAGACTTTGAAATAAAAGAATATTTTTTAGAAAAATCAAAAAAAATAGTTTATCTTTTAATTTTAGCAATAATAATTAGCTTAGTTATTGAAGCAATTTTGCCAATAATTTTAAATATGGACATTTGGCCAAAAGATTTAATGGGATTAAATATTGATGGAAAAAATGCAGGAAATATGTTTGATTTAATTAAAAAGTAATGCTAATTAATAAGAATATAAGAAGGTTTTTATATACGTAAAGCGTGAATATTTATAGTTAATTAACTTTAGCTATTAAGTGCAGTTACTTCTAAAAAGAAGCAGGAATTTGTACAAAATAGCAAAATTTACAAGTGATTTGATGGAATTAGGCGACAAACTAAAAGAAATCTACTTCAGTTGGGAAGAAAAATGGTATAACTTTTTAGATAAAGCCGATCAACATTTACCAGTTTATTCAGTAATAGACAAAGTAGATAATATTGTTCCAAGTTTTGCCCTACTTTTAATTCTTATTTTTATAATATTTTTATTATTAATTATTGGAACTTTTGGTCTTGTTTTCACACAACAATCAACATTAAAATTATCAATTGTTGATGGAGCTGGAAGAGGAGTTAGCACAGCACAAATAACTATTGCAGGCGTAGAAGAAACTTATTATTCAAACGATTTAGGTTTTGTAAGTGATATATTACTACCTAGTGGACACAGCATTGTAATAACTGCTACAAAGGGAGATGCAGAAAAAAAAGCAACTATTTGGTTAACTGAGGCAATAGTAAATCAAACAATAGTTCTTCCAGTTGATTTAATTAGTTTTGATTCTAGAACTATTCAATTTGTAAATGAAACTGGCGCACTTATTACTGAAGAATTAAATTTAGAATTTAGTTGTTCTACTGGAGCAACACCACCCGCAAACAAAAAAGTTTATTCAGGAATTACAAGTATTGAACAACCTAGTGATTGTGGGACTTTACTAATGACTGTTAGAGGAGAAGAATATGAAACAAAAAATGTATCAATTACAAACTCTTCAACAACAATTTCATTAAACAGAACTATTCCAACTCAAACAGGAAAAGCAATAATTAATTTAACTTCTAATGGAGAAGCAGTTACTGAACAAATAAGAGTTAGTGCTTACAAAGCAAATAATGCTTACATCCCAATTGATACAGTAACAAGTATTAATGGAGTTGCAATTTTTACTATTGCAGTTGGAGATTATATTTTTGAAACAAGAACAGAACAAGGATATGTTTCAAATAAATCTAATGTTATAAATGTAAATACAATATCTGATGCACAAGCTACAATAGATATTAAAAAAAGTGTTCTTGGAGAAATAAATGTTGTTGTTAAAAGAGGAAGTATATTAGTAGAAGATGCACTTGTAACTATAAGAAAAGACACAAGCGCAATTTCAAGCGAACTAACTGATTCAGATGGGAATGTTAATTTCCAATTTGCAACTACTGGACCTTTTATTGTAAACGTAACTAAAGATGGGTACTGTGAACAATCAAAAACTGCTGAACTTGGAGACACTGTACAAATAAATTTAACTCTTGATAATGGATCTTGCGGAGGACCACTTTCAATTAGAGTAGTTGATAATTCTAACAAACCAGTACAATATGCTCGTGCAGTAATATTTGCTGAAACTTCTGAAGATGAATATAAATTAGATTATGTAACAAAAACTGCTGACTTTAATGGAAAAGCTAGTTGGAACCCAGTAAAATATTCTACTGATGGAATAAAATACAAAATATTTGCTTATAAAGGAAGTTATAGTGGATGGAGCAATCCGGTTGAATTTACTTCATTTAATCAAAACGAAGAAATAATTGTAACAATAGGCCTAGAAGACGGAATAGTAAATGTAATTGTAAAAGATAGAGATAACCAAGCCGTTCAATTTGCAGAAGTACAATTATATGAAGATTATGCAAATACAAAAGTTAGCGGAAAAAGAATTGTTCAAGATACTAGCGGAGTATTAACTTTTACAGTTAGGGCAGGACAAAGAGTTTATGCAGTAGTACAAAAAGAAGGATATGAAACTTATACTACAATGCCTTTACAAGTTATTGGAAACTCAAATATTAATTTCGAAGTAACTCTAGCTA
>CAZBHA010000062.1:0-5270 GCA_964491675.1 uncultured archaeon | reverse complement strand
AAATATATTTTCTCCATAAATAAAAGGGGTTGTTTGGATTTTCTTTTTCGGCTATTTTTTGTTCATAAATTATTTGGTGCATTACTTCATTTGTTTTAAAATAATTTATTGTTTGAATATCTTGATATAATGCAAGTGCATCAATCTGATTATTTATATGTTCATTAAATCTTAGTAAATTTATTTGTTTTACTAGCCCACTAACTACTTTATTTCTAAAAGCTCCATCTTCAATAAGTTTTCCTGAAAGTATATCTTTTGATTTAGTATAATTATTTTCATATATTTCAATGAGTGTTTTATTTTCCTTTTCCATTTGAAGTATTATATTGTTTATTCCTACTAATTGAAAATTTAGTTCTGAGATTTCTTCTTTTATAATTTCTTCAGATTCCCAAAAACTATCAATTAAATCTTGTCGTGTTTTATCTCTTATTAACACGCCCCACCATTCTGAAATTGATTTAGTTATTGATGCATCATCAAATTTCCCTTCTCTAATATCAACTATTGCTTCGTTTAATGTTTTTATTTCAAGTTCTAAACGACCTTTTTCAATTTTTAATATTTCTATTTTTTCTGAATTTCCACTTCCAAAGTAATAATTTAATTCATCATTTACTTTTTTTTCAATGCTACTTTCAGAATCTTCACTTTGCAGGGCAAAGTAATTTGTTCTATTTTTTATATAATTTTCTCTGAAAATATTTTTATCTGGATCTAATAAAAGTTGAATTCTATTAAAGTAGCTTTCAGTAAGATAAGTAAAAGTAAGTATTTCATTATTTAAAAAATCATAATAGTCTCTTGCTTGGGTTTGTTTATTATCAATTAAACTAAATATTTGGTTTGTTATTTTTTCTAGTTTTTCCTTTTCATTTAATGTCATTAATTGTTCTTCACTGATAAGTTCTTTTTTTCTTTTTAAAATTTCTTTATATGAACCTAAATCATTTAACATAATGCTTTGCAGTAGTAAATTGTCTTCTATTTCAAATAGTTCTAGATTTAAAGGAAAGTTTGGGGTATTAGAATCGATGATTTGATTAATTTCTTGATCAGTTTCAATAATTAAACAAAGTATGGCTTGAGTACTTATTTTTCTTAAGTACTCTTCTGAGTCTTCTTTAATTAAGGGGTATAATAAAGAGTTATTTGAATAATTACAATTATTTTTTATTAAAGTTAAAGGTATTGTTATTGGGCGTGTAAATAGTTTTTTTGGTTGAATAATAATTTTTTCATAAATTATTGTTTGTGTTTGAAAATTTGAAGGATTAATTTTTACTTCTAAGTTAAATTTTATATAATCTTTACTGATTTCCTTCTTTTCAAAACTTGCGATAATGTTATTGTTCGTGATTATTTCAAATTCAAGGTCTTCTTTAAGTGGTATTTGATCTTGGGTTAGTATTATTTCTCCTGTCCAAGAAGTTTCTTCTTGATTTTTGGAAAATGGGATTATTATTTGTTCTGGTATTTGAGAAGTAATTTGTTTAGAAAATGTTATTTCTAAGCTATATTCAAATTCATTTTGCGTTGTTGTTTCTTTTTTAAGTCTTGGAGTTATTAACGAACTGATTGTGGAATTAAGTGTTGAACCAGTTAATCTAAATTTTGAATTAGAATTTTGAATTTGGGGAGGGGTGTTGTTAGTTAGTCTTATTTGTGCTATTTGATTAGTTGTTTCATTAATTAAATTAAAATTATTTCTTGAAAAAAAAAGTTTTCCATTTTCGTTAACTTTTTTTTTTAACTCTGCGCTTGCAGTTCCTTGTGCGAATTCTTCTATTATTTTTTTTGTTTCTTCTATTGCGTAATAATTTTCATCAATTTGATTGAACTGTCGTATTGTTTGGTTTAGTTCTTCGATTTCGTTTTGGCTGAATGCTTGGTAATCAGTTAAATTTATTGGTAATAAAATAGTTGAGTGTTTTATATCTCCAGTTTTTGTTTGAATAGTAATAGTTTTTTTTCCGGGAGTATATTCTTTTTGTTCAATAAAAAGTATTGGATCTTCTTCTATTATTTGGATTAAATAGTCTCCGCTTATTTGTATTTCAGATACGCTAGTTGCAATTGTTTTTGGAATTATTAAATATCCAACTACAGGATTTTGTGTATTAAAAGTATAAGTTTCAGTTCGATTTTCTCCCTGAATTATAATTGTTTTGCTCATTTCAAATTCAGAAAAATTAAAATTTTGTGTGACTGTTTGTGTGTTTATTATTGGTAAAATGAGTGTTATAATTATTACTAATAAAATAATTCCTGCGCCAATTAAAAGTAGTTTATTATTAGGTAATTGCATAAATATATTATTTTATTTAAATATATAAAACTACTTTAATTTAGTAATTTTTAGCATCTTTCCAGTTTTTTTCAAAGAAGTGTTGCAGTGAACTTATCATTGGTTGATGATCACTTAAAATTGTAAAATGGTATTCTGGTTTATCTTTTTTAAAATCAGATATTGCAAGTACTATTTTTTTATCATCAATTATAAAAGCATTCATTCCGTGATTTATTTGTCTAACTTCACTTACATTTTTTAAATTTTGTGTAGCAAAGGAATTTACTAATTTTATTGTAATGTCTTTATCTTTTGCTTTTTTTAATGCGTCTTGAATTATTGAATGTTTATCAGTTATTTCAGTAAGTCCATAAATACTTTTTCCTGCGTTAAGTAATTCTTGTCCTAATATTCTTTCAAAGTCTTGACGATCTTTTACTTTCATTACTTTTTCGCCTTTTTCTTCTTTGCCTGTGTAAATTATTAAATTTTCTTTTAAGTCAGTTGCTTCTTTTTCAAGATCCGTTAATGAATTTTTTTTATTTAAAAGTAATAGATCAATTGCTTTTTCTGGAGCAATTGCACGGTATAATTTAGGTCTTCCTTTTATTTCAATTAGTAAATTTTTTTGAATTAATTTTTCAAGCACATCATAAACTCTTGTTTTTGGTACTTGTGCAGTTCTTGATATTTGTGGAGCTTCAGCTTCTTTTAGTTTAAATAGCGTATTTAGCGTCTTTGCTTCATACTCAGTCAATCCGAGTTTTTCAAGTAAGTTAAAAGTATCCTGATTACTCATTATAGCACCAATCTTGCGTTTTTACACTAATATTATGGTTGAACAAGTATTTAAATTTACTTATTACAGTTAATAAGCGCTATCTTCTGAAGTTTCTTGTTCTTGGTTTACGATCAAATTTCTTAAAACTTGGCCTTTTTTCATCATTTTCTTTAATATTTTGTTCAAATTCTTCAATGTCTATTTTGAAAGATTTTCGGTCAATTTCGCCTCTTTCAGCCAAAACTTCTCTTGTTAATAAGTAATATATTAGTGCGATTGCTTTTCTTCCTTTATTGTTTGCAGGGATTACTATGTCTACATTTCGTAGTAATGATTCGCTTCCTGCGATTGCAATTACAGGTAAATGTGATTCTGTTGCTTCTTTTAATGCTTGACTATCTAAAACAGTATCTCCAACAAAAACAACTTTTGGTTCATAAAAAGATCTTGCTTGTGGATTAGTTATAGTTCCTGGAATAAATCTTTTAGTGTAAGCTTTAGCTCCAATCATACTAGCAAATTTTTTTGCAGGTTTTTGTCCATAAAGTCTACGGCACACTACTGCTAAATCCTTAGCTTCCATTGATGCAATTAATTTTGCAACTTCTCTAATTCGTTTGTCAATAGTTTCAATATTAAAAACAATAAGTCCATCTTTTCTTTTTTTGAAAATATATTTTCGCATATCTCCGCTTTTGAATTTTGTTCCTAAATGTATTCCACTTTTAAGGTAAGTTTCAACATCAATTAAAAGTTCTTTTCCTTTATAAATTTCTGAATCGTCTTCATCATTTTTATTTTCTTTTACACTTTTTTCACTTATAGTTTTTTCAGTCATTTATATCACTCACTTTTTATATTTCATTATTTCTTCTGTTAAATCAATTGCAGTTAATAATGTTTTTCTGCAACAGTATCTTCTAACTTTAAGATCATCAAGTACTTTTCCAGCATCTTCGCCTTTTTCAGTTCTTTCCTTAAATTCTTGGTAAAGGCCTGCAACAGGCTTTCCACAAGAAAAACATCGTACTGGTATTATCATTTTCTCTACCTCTTACTCTTTTGTTTTTTACTTCTCGCTTTTCTTCCAAGCGGCTTTTTACTTTCTACTTTTCGCACGTCATCTACTAATAATGTTCTATCATAAAGTAAAAATAAATCTTTTAATTTTTTTCCTTTTGCTCTTACAAGTGCTTTTGCAATAGCTGATCTAATTGCTACTGCTTGACTCATTCTTCCTGAGCCTTTTACATTTACTATAATATCAAATTCTTTTGCATTTTCTTCTGCAATTCTAATTGGTTCTTTTATCATTTCTTTTATATGTCCTTCTGCATAAACTTCTAAATTTATTTTATTTATTTTTATTATTCCTTTTCCTTTTTTTATTGTAGCTCTTGCTATTGCAGTTTTCTTTTTTGATTTAACTTGCATTCCTGCTCTTTTTGTTGCAGGTTTTATTTTCTTTTTTTCTATTTCTTCACTCATTTTTACCACTTTCCACCAAGACTTTTTGCTACATCACCAAGGTACATAAAATCTCCTTTTTGACTGTATTTTATTTTTTCAATAGTTTCAGCTTTTGTAATATCTATATTTTTTGGAACTAAATTAAAAATTTTAATTTGTTTTAATAATGCTTCATTTGTTCTACTCTTGCCAGGTAACATTCCTTTTATTGAATGTTTTAATATTTTTGAAGGTATTCTATCATATTTTGGTCCATAATGCGGATTTGATAAAACTCTTGCTTCTACTCTTTGTTTGTATTTTGGAAGTATTGAACTTGTTGTTCCTACAATTATAACTTTTTCAGCATTTATTATTGTAACCATTTCTCCCTTAATTACTTTTTTTGCTACAATACTAGCAAGTCTTCCTGAAATTAAATTTTCTCCATTTATCAACATATTATCACTTCACGATTACTAAATCCTTAACATTAACTTTCTCACTAATAAAATCTTTTAGTAAAATTAATTCACCTTTGGCATTTATTTTTTCTATTGCTTTTTGGCTTGCTTCTATTGCAACTACTTTTGTTTTTGTATTTAATTCTCCCATTGATAAAATTTTTCCAGGGATTACTAAAGTTTTTCCTTTAAATTTTTGTGCTAATTTATCTAATTTACTAACATTAATTGAAATTTGATTTCTTGTTGGTTTTTCAATAATACTAGATAATTGGGGTCAGCC
>CAZBHA010000061.1:0-5296 GCA_964491675.1 uncultured archaeon | reverse complement strand
ATAGTTTCAGATGTTGGAAAAAAATCTTATATTGAAAATATTAATATAAGCGGAACAATAACTTCTTCGCATGCTGGTGGACTTGCTGGAACTTCAGTTAGAACTGATATAAATAATATTAATAGTAGTGCTAGTGTAACTGGTGGGGGAACTATGGGGGGAATTGTTGGTTTGTTTTCGCAAGGTGAAGCAAGAAATTCTATTTCAACTGGAAATGTAACTTTAAATCTTGGAACTTATTCTGGTGGATTTGTTGGAAGCGCAATTGATTCAAATTTTTATAATTCGCATGCAACTGGTAGATCTATTGGTAGAAATAATCACGGTGGATTTGTTGGACTTTCAAACAGAAGCAATTATTATTTTTGTTCAGCAACAGGAAACGTGAGTGGAACTGCTGCAGTTGGAGGATTTGGAGGACACATTTCAAATTCTAATATAGAAAATTGTTTTGCTACTGGGAATGTAAATGGAAATAGTAGTGTTGGTTGGCTTGTTGGAAACTTAAAAGGAGTGTTTGATGGAAATTCAAGCATTTTAAATTCATATTCTACTGGTTCAGTAAGTGCTTTATATGGTTCTGTTGGTGGACTAGTTGGTGGAATTGCAAACTCTAGTGTTACTGATTCATATTATGACACTAATACTTCTGGACAAAATGATGTTGGAAAAGGAGAAGGCAAAACAACAGATGAAATGAATGATGCTAATACATTTAGCACTTGGGACTTAATTAATATTTGGGGAATTTGCTCTGGATTCACTACACCAACTTTTGATTTTAGTGGAAATACTTGTGTAACTTATGATACAATAGCTCCAAGCGTAACTAGTTTTACTGCTAGTGCTACAACTTCTTCAATAACCCTTGATTTTAATGCAACTGATAACCAAACTGCAATAAAAGGATACTGGGTAAATATTAATGGAGCAAGTTATATTTGGACAACAGATAATAACTATACTTTTACTGGACTTAGTTCAAATGCACAATATACATTTAATTTAATTGCAGTAGATTTTGGGCCAAATAATTCTAATATAGAAACACTTACTACAAACACTCTTGAAATTACTGGGGGAAGTAGAACTATTACTCCTTTAGCTAGTAATACTCAAGACGAAATTACTCAAGAAGAAAATGATGAAGCTGTAGAAGAAGATAATAATGAAGAAACTACTGAAGAAAATGATGTTAATGAAGAAGATAATGAATTTAATACTACACCTAGTGAAGAATTATTAATAGAAGATACTAACACTCCTAATTTAGATGGTCCTACTGGATTATTTGGTTTAGGTGCACTTGGTGAAGGTGGAGTTTTACCAATAACTGTAGGTATTGGAATAGTTGTTCTTGGAAGTTTAGTTTACTTATTTTGGGGAAAAAAGTTTTTTTAATAAAATAAATTAATTACAACAAAAACCTATTCTTTTACCACAAAGTAACTATTTTTGGTTAGTTCATCGCCAAATTGTAAGAAAATTTTTAAATTTAATATTTGCGCAAACAAACTTTTATATATCATTTGATATACTAATTATTTATGTATTCTAAAGTTGAATTTAAAAAAGAAGTTCTACGCTATCCTAAACTTGATACTGTTTTAATGATTGAAGAATTTATTGAAAAAGCAAAGGGGGATAAAACTACTAGAGAAATTTGGCAATCTTTGCCAAAAAAAGTAATGTGGCAAACTTTTATGACTACTCTTGATTATTTAGAACATTCTGGAAAAATTCTTATTACTGACAATAAAGAAATTATTTGGATTTGGGATCCAAAAGGAATTAAAGAAATGCTTGCAAAACCACACTTGCGCGTAAGATAAATATCGTCAATTGTTCTTGAATGAATTACACACAAAGATTATGAACGAAAATTTGGTTATAAAAGAAGTTAAAGCAAAAATTGCTCAAATCAAGGATATGCAAGGGTGAATGATTATGTCTAAAAAGATAATAAAATAAATTCTTTTAAACTAGTTTTCACCCTATTATTAGTATGGTTTATTTGATTGAAAAATCATTTCTTTCTAAAAAAATACATTTTACTAAAGAATTTTCTTTAAGTATAGAAATAATTTGTTTAATATTTATTTTAATTTTTGCCTTATTTTTAAGAATTAGTTTTTTAGAAAACCCTTCTTTTTGGGTGGATGAAAGTATTAGTTCTCTTGCTTCACTTAAAATTTTAGAAAAAGGAATTCCAGTTTTTGATTCTGGTGTTCTTTACTCTCGTGCACTTGTTTTTCATTATTCTCAAGCCCTTAGTTTTATTATTTTTGGAGTAAATGATTTTGCTGCTCGTTTTCCTTCTGTTATATTTGGAGTATTAAGTGTATTTTTAGCATTTTTAGTTGGAAGAGAGTATAATAAAAATGCTGGTTTAATTTTTGCGCTATTTGTTGCAACGTTTTTTTTAGAAGTGTTTTTTTCTAGACAAGCTAGGTTTTATCAGTTATTTCAACTAGCTTTTTTTGCTTCAATTTATTTATTATACAAATCAAAAAAAGATTTACGGTATTTGTTTTTAGGTTTTGTTTGTTTAGTAATTGCAGTTGATACTCAACCTGCTGGTTTAGTACTAATTCCATTTTTTATAATACATATTTTATTATTTAATAAAAAAAATTGGTATTACTCTTTTGTTGCTTTACTAGTGTTTTTTTTAGAAAGAGCTAGTTTGTTTAGTGTTTTATTTAGCAGTAAGATTCCTGAAGTTGTTGATGGGAGTAAGGATGTTTTTTTTAATTATTTTTCAACTTATCTTTCGTTTACAAGTAATGTTTTTTATTTGATAATAATGTTTTTGATTGGTAGTGTGTGGGCTTTTTTTAAAAATAAAACTCTTACTCTACTAATATTAATCCCTTCTTTAATTGTTTTAAGTGGAGTAATTTATTTAGAAGTTTTTGCTCTACGCTATGCTTATTTTTTTGTATTTGTAATTTTATTATTTTCTTCTTTATTAATAAGTTTTTTAGTAGAAAAATATGGAAAAGAAATGTGGGTTTTGGTTTTAATTTTAGTTATTTTGCCTTCTAATTTAATTTTTCCATTTAGTTATGGAACAATGCTTATTCCTTCTACTTCTAATTTAAATGATTTTAGTGCACCTGAAATTAATTTTAAAGATATTAATAGTTCTCTATTTTATGAACTTAAAAGTGTGGATAGTTTTCTTTTGACGCATTATTCTCCACATGTAGAATGGTATTTACAAAAACCTTTAATGGTTTTAGATTTTAGTATGACGGGAAAAAGAGATTATAGTATTAGTCGCGAAGTTGATTCTAAATTAGTGGATGTTTATTCTGGAGCTAGTATTATTACTAGTGAAACTCAAGTTCCTTCTAAATTTTATTATATTGAACAAGGTTTTGCTTTTTCTAAATTAAATCCCAGTCAAAAAGAATTAGTAGAAAGTATAAAACAAAACTGTTCACTCATACATAATAATAATTCTGTTAAAATCTTTTCTTGTGCTTTAGATTAGTTTTTTTTAAAATACTTTTTATCTACTTAATCATTATTTTTACCGGTAAATATCTATATGAAAACCATGTCTTGTTTTTTCTAATGCTTTTTTAAATATTATTTTTGAAGAATCATCTTTAAGGTTAAAATCAATATCTTTTGTTGATGCTTTTAAGTTTAATAAAGTCATAGCTGTTCCGCCAACTGCATAAATTTCAATTGTTTTTTCTAAATTTTGGTCAATAGCGTGTATTAGCGCAATCAAACTTTCTTTTGGAACATCTTCTTTAATCATTATTATCACCAATTATTTCGTTTAATTTATTTGTTATTTTTATTATTTCTTTTTGTTTTGAATATTTTTTTGATAGGAAATACAAAAATGTTTTTGAAAAATTATTGTTTTTTATTATTTGATTTAATGCTTATTTTTGCCTTGCTGTTCCATTTATTAATGTTGCAATAATTAATTCTTCAAGTAAAAGTTTTTTTGATTTTGTTTCTTTGCCAAATTCACTGTAACTAAATAAGGATAAATTGTATCTTAATTCACTTTCGGTTAAATTTTCTAATAAATAATTTTTATCAGTTATTTTTTGAATTGATTTTGTTATTATTTTTATTGTGTTTTCTTGATTTTTTAATATTATTTTATTTTTTAGCATTTGAATAATTGTTGTTGTGTTTATTAATTGATCAAATATGCTTTTAAATGTTATTAATATTTGTTTTATTTTGACAATTATTTTAAAATAAAGCTTTAAAAAACTCCATTTTTGCAATAAAGTAATTCTGGCGACTAAAAAGTAAAAATACTAATGCGCTTTTTATTAACTTTAAGTTAACATATATGTTAACTTACCACAAACAAAAGGTTTAAATTACTTTTTTTATATTATATTTGTATGAATTATGTTCTATTTGGGAAGAAATTGCGTGAATTTGAACTAAATATCTTTACCTTAAATGATGCTGTAAAAATAATGGGGGCTAAAAAGCAAGTAACCAAATCAATACTAAGCAGATGGACAAAACAAGAAAAAATAATTAGATTAAAAAGAAATTATTATGCTTTGGGAGAATTAAAGTCAAAATTTGAATTACAACAAATATTTCAAGACACTTATGTTGGATTATATAGTGCTCTTGAATTTTATGGAAGTACCAATCAAAGATTTAATAATCTTGATTTAGTTAGTAAAAATAGATTAAAAGAAACAAATATTGCCAAAACAAAAATAAATTTTAATTTTGTTAACAAAAAGATGTTTTTTGGTTTTGAAAAAGAAGTGATTAACAACACCGCCTTTTTTATTTCTTCAAAAGAAAAAACAATAATTGATTGTGTTTATTTTTCATCTAAAATATATTTAACTGAAATAAATACCTTTATTAGAAAAGAAAAAGAAAACTTAAATAAGGAAAAAATAATTGATTATTTAAACAAAATAAATTCATCCACATTAAACAAAAGAGTGGGTTTTTTATTAGAAAAAAATGGAATAAATTTAGATGGACTTAAAATTGATAAAAAACTAACAAAATTCAATAAAAACTTGTCAAAAAAGGGAAGAACTAATAAAAAATGGAATTTAATAATAAACGAAGGGAATTAATAATGGAAAAATTTGAACTAAAAAATTACTCTAAAAAATTAAATTACAATCTTGGTCAAACTGAATTAGATTATTATCAACACATTGTATTAAGAAAATTATGTTTAAAATTTAAAAATATATATTTTAAAGGTGGGACTTGTTTACAAAAATGCTATGCGTTAAATAGATTCTCAGAAGATTTGGATTTTAATTATACA
>CAZBHA010000060.1:4219-5306 GCA_964491675.1 uncultured archaeon | reverse complement strand
AGAAGACGAAACAACAGAAGAACAAACTACTGAAGAAACAACAGAAGAACAAACAGAAGTAGATGATGAAACAACAGAAACAGAAGAAACAACAGAAGACGAAACTACACAAAATGATGAAGCTGTAGACGAAACTACTGAAGAAACAACAGAAGAACAAACAGAAACAGAAGAAGAACCAGTAAATGATACAAATTCTTCAAATTAAATAGAATAATAATTATTGGTGGTGAAAGCCACCAATTCTATTTTTTAAAAAAATTAATCAAAAATAAAAAAATATTATTTAAAAAAAATGAAAAAAGCTTAAGAGTAACGCAAGAGAAAACATCAAAACCGAGGTCAAGTGAATCCCCTTGCGTCAATAATAATGCGATGCAAAAAGTGTAAAAATGTTTCGCTTTATATTAAATTCGTCAAATGACTTAATTTTTTTAATTAAATATAAATTTAAAATTAAGAAAACTGAGTAAGTAAAGATATTTAATCTCAAAAGTATTTACTTTGTAATGTTTTCTAACCCAGAAATTTGGTTTGCAATAGTTCCAGCAATAATACTTTTTATTTATGGAATAGATAATTTTAGTAAAGAAATTCAAAAAGCCGCAGGGAGTCAATTTCAAAATATTTTAAAATGGGCAACTAAAGGAACAGTTAGAGCAACTCTTTTAGGAGCATTAATTACTGCATTAATTCAAGCAAGCGCAGCAACAACAATAATTGCAATCGGACTAGTTAATGCAGGCACAATTACTTTTACTCAAAGTTTAGGAATAATTTTTGGAGCAAATATAGGAACAACAGTTACTTCTCAATTAGTAGCATTTAATCTAATGCAATTTTCTCCAATTGTAATCGTTTTAGGTTTTTTAATTAGTTTACTTAAAACAAAATACAAAGTTTTAGGAAAACCAATTTTTTATTTTGGATTAGTACTTTTTTCATTAAATTTAATTTCAATAGCAGTATCTCCTTTAAAATCAGATCCAGAACTTTTAGCACTTTTAGCTCAAACAAGTATTATTCCAATAGGAATTTTAGTAGGATTTTTAGTAACAAATTTATTCCAATCTAGTTCAGTAACAAC
>CAZBHA010000060.1:0-4209 GCA_964491675.1 uncultured archaeon | reverse complement strand
TGTAATTTTAGCACAAAATCAATTAATTGGTTTGCCTCAAGCTATTCCAATATTACTTGGAGCAAATATAGGAACAACTGTTCTTTCAACATTAGTTTCACTAAGAATGGACACTTTTGCAAAAAGGGCAGCATTTTCTCATTTTTTATTTAATTTAATTGGCGCAATAATAACAATTCCTTTTATTGGAATTTTAATAATTGCAGTAATTAATTTAGGTGGAGAAACAGCACACCAAGTAGCAAATGCACATTTAATTTTTAATGTAGTTACGACAATAATTCTTTTAATTTTTATAAATCAATTTCAATGGATAATTGAAAAATTAATCCCAACTAATGAAAAAGAAATTATTTTGCAAGCTAAAAATTTAGAAAATTTAAAAAATAAAACTAATTCAGAAATTTTTTCTTCAATAACACTAGAACTAAAAAATAATTTTAGTGCAATAATAGAATTGTTCAACGAAAACACAGTAATACTGCTTTCAACCAAAACAAATATTTCAAAAATTTCAAAACTTTATGCACTAGTAGAGTATGTACATGATGAAATAAAACAAATTTTAATTACTGTTTCTAAGGGCAGTAATAACAAAAAAGACAGTAAAGAAATAATTCTTCTAGCAAGAACTTCAGCCTTAACTCAGCAAATTGCAAAGTTAGCAAAAGAAATGGGAGATTTAATGATTTTTGCAAAAGAAAATGAACTTGATTTTTCAGAAGAAGCAAAAAAAGAACTTGAAGATTGCTTAACAAAATTGACTTCAAATTTAATAATTGTTAAAGATAATTTTCCAAATTTTTCAAAAAGCGCTTCAATAGAAATGGCAAAAAATGGAAGTGTATTAAGAAGCACAATAACTAAAAGTTATGAAGAATACTTAAAAAGACTTTCAAAAGGAATGGCTAGTTCGGGAAGTATTTTTGCAAACCAACTTGCACTAATTCAAGATATTGAATCAAAACTTAGAGAAATAAGAAAAATAGCCCAAGATGATTTTTAGAGTAATAAAAAGTATTAAATATAATAAAAAAAGAGTATTTAATATGAAAAAAATAATCCCTTTAGTTATTTTATTTATCTTATTATTTGGTTGCACTCAACCCCAAGAAAAATACACTTTTTTAATTACAATTGATGGTGCTAGACCAGATTCTTTACAATTTGCACAAACTCCAACAATAGATTATTTAATTTCAAATTATAATACAGAATATTCTTTTAACTCTCAAACAGTTTGTCCGTCAGTTACTCCTGTAGCACACGCATCTCTTTTTACTGGAAAAGAATTAGACGAACATTGGTTTAGTAACCCCAACGATAATTTAAATTCAACTACTATTTTTGAAATTTTAGAAGATAATAATTACAAAACTCTTTTATTTGATGGTAAAGGAGGAAGAATTAAAGGACTTGAAAGAGGAGTTAGTTATTTTTATGGAGAAAAAAATTATAGAATGTTTGATGGAGACTTTTATTTAATGCAAGATTTTGTTGAAATTTTTAATGAAAAAAAACCAACTTTCTCTTTTATTTTACTTCCAAATGTTGATGACACAGGACACATAAGTGGAAGCGAAAGTGAAAATTATATAGGTGCAATAAATACTGCCGATAGAGCGATAGGTCATTTAATACATTATTTAAAAGAAGAAGATTTAATGAAAAATTCAAATATTATAATACTTTCAGACCACGGAATGACAAACTTCACACATGATACTTGCTTAGATTCTGATATGAAAATATTTATTATAAAACTAGGCCAACAATTTATAAAAGGAGAAAGATCTTCACAAAGTATAAAAGATATTTCTACTGAAATTCTTAATCTTTACAATTTAAGTTTTCAAAATTTAAATTAACTAAAAAAAATCCCATACTACTTAAAATAAAAAAGTTTGAAACTTTTTAAAACTTTTCTTTTTTGAAAAATAAAAAAGCAACTAAATACAAAGCTAGCATTGAAAAGTTATAAAAAAAATCTTCTACAGGAATAGTTAAAATTCTAAGATTTAGTATTGCAGTTTCACTATAAGTCACTATTGGAATTGATGTTAAAATATAATTAAAAATTATAAACAACCCTAAAGTAATTAAAGAAAAATAATAAAAATTTTTATTTTCAAATAATTTTGTTTTAAAATTTACAAAAATAATAGTTAACGCAGTAATCATCAAAACAACAAAAGTATATTCTTTATTAAAAAACAAAACTGCTAAACCAAATAATATTATTGAAATAAAATAAAACATTTTTTTTATTAAATCATTTTTAAAATTAATTTTAGTATTTTTATTAAAATAATTTAATACCTCCCAAATAAATAAACAACTAAAAGGAACAGTAATAAAAAACAAAACTTCTTCAATTGGTATTGTAAATAACAAAACTTCTCCAACATGAAGTTTGTTAAAAGCCCAGTGGCCTCTAAAAGTAACAATAATATCCCAAATAACAAAAAACCCACCAACAAGCAAAATTGATTTTAATAAAGGGATAAACTTTTTATAATAACTAACTCTACTCTCAAAAGAGGCCAATAAAGGAAATGCAATAATTATAATATTTAATAACAAATATGTACTTAACATTTTTTTCACCCCTAATTAAAAAATAATATTTTTTAGCCCAGTAAAAATTATTCTTGATTTTGACGGTTTTACTTTTTTTCTAAAAACTACTAAAGGATCCTTTTCAATTACACTTGCAGTCCATTTATACATTTCAGACGCTGTTTTAATTGCTGGCAAATATTTTTTATTTATTTTTTCAAAATCTTTTTCAGCTAATTTTTGCCATTTCTTGTAATGTTTTAATTGTTCTCTTACAAATTTTTTAAATTCTTTTTTATTTTGTAACATTAAATCTTTATCAAAACATTTCAAACCATATTTTTCAAGTTCTTTTTTTGGAAAATAACATCTTTTTAATTTTATATCCTCATCAATATCACGAATAAAATTAATATATTGCATTGCTTTTCCAAGTAATCTAGCTGATTTATATGCAGATTTATCAATATCTAAAATTTTACACATAAAAAGTCCAACTACTTCAGCAGAACCATGCATATAATTTTCAACTTCTTTTAGCGTTTTGTAAGTTTTATGATTCAAATCCTCTTTCATCGATTTTAGAAAAGAATTTGCCCAGTTTTTATTAAACTTTTTTCTTTTTTCAAGTTCAATAAAATTATTTATTATAGAATTATTGATTTTTTTACCAGATCTTGCTAGTTTAAAATCTTTCTCAAAACTTAAAAATTCTTTTGATTTTTGAGGAATATCATCCACAAAATTATCAATAGTTCTAACAAATGCATACAAATCAAAGATATCAGTTTTTACTTGTTTTGGAAAAAAAACACTAGAATAAAAATAAGTTTTACTCCCATTTTTAAAAATTGTTTCTGAATCACTATTTTGCATAATAATCAATTATTATTAATGTTTATTTAACTATTTATTTTCATTAAAAATTTTATCAGCAACAATTTGTGCTGAAATTAATACCATTGGAACTCCAATTCCTGGGTGAGTGTATGACCCGGTAAAATAGATATTACTAACTTTTTTACTTCTAAAAGCTGGCCTAAATACAGCTGTTTGAAACAAAGTGTGAGCTAAACCTAGCGCAGTTCCTTTATATGAATTATATTCTTTAATAAAATCTTTTTGAGAAAAAATTCTTTTTACAATAATATTTTTTTTAATATTTTCTCCAGTTCTTTCTTCAAAATCATTAATTATCATATTAAACATTTTTTCTCTTATTTGTTCACTATCATTAAGTCCTGAAGCAACAGGAATTAAAAAGAATAAATTTTCTTTTCCCTTTTGGGCAACACTCACATCAGTTTTTGAAGGACAAGACACATAATATGAAGGTTTTTTTGGCCAAGTTGGGTTATCAAAAATTTCACTAAAATGTTGATCCCAATTTTTTGCTAAAAATAAATTATGGTGTGTTAAAGAATTTATTTTTTTATTTAACCCAATATAAAATAATAATGAAGATGGCCCCATTACTTTTTTTTCCCAATAATTTTTATTATATGTAGAATATTTTTCTTCTAAAAGTTGAGTTTCAGCATGCTCATAATCTGAACTCACAAGAACAATATCTGCTAAAATCTTTTTTTTCTTTTTTGTTAATACACCAATTGCTTTTTTATTTTCAACTAAAATTTTATTTACTTCGCT
>CAZBHA010000059.1:0-5358 GCA_964491675.1 uncultured archaeon | reverse complement strand
CAATAACATTATAGATTCCTCTTTTTTCATGTTTTTGTTTTGGGTAATTACTTGCAATTTCTCCAAAAACAAATAATAAAACTACTGCACTAAAATTAACAAGTGGGTTTGGACCATATGTAATTGCCGCCAGTCCAACAGCATTAGCAACAAGTATTCCTTCAAAATCGAGTAAATTTAATTTATACGATAGAATAGAAAAAAATATTAGAAAAGCTATTACAAAAAATAGTTCTTCAATAAGCATCTACTTTGCCTCGGTGAAAGTCGCTTTTGAAACAATAGTTTTCTTAATCACACAAATTTTTGATGATTTTTTGCTCAAATCTGTTGCGAATTTACCCATTAGCAATTCTTTTACAATTTCTTCAAAATCTTTTCCTTTTAAAGTATTAATTTCTTCGTCAATTATTTTTCTCACACCTGTTTTTTGTGCTTGAGTAGCTTTTTTGTAAGTTACTACTATAGTAGTAATGTTCGCTTCTCCTCCAACAACTGGTATTCTTTTTACTAGTGCAACTTTACTATTATTTCTTCTAATCATTCTTCCTAAAGTTCCTTTACTAATTTCAAATTTTGAAACATTTGTATTAATACTAGTTCCTTGAACATCAGAGTATTTGAAATGTATTGTTGTGTCTCTTCTTGTTCTTTGACCAGTAATATTTCCCATATTTACTTGAAGAGTTCTTCCAAGTAATTGGATTGGTTTTTCAGCAGGAGTTTCACCAAGTGGTTTTTTGTCAAATATTTTTGAAGACATTATTGTAAACCATTGTTTCTTTTTCCATTTATCAACTGTTTTTCTTCTTCCTTCTGCCATAAAAATCACTTCAAAATTTCATCAATTTTTTTTATTGAATCAAATCCAATCCCGCTAAACAACAATTTTTTCCTTTCAAATAATTTAATTTTAATATCCATTTAATTATTTCACCAGTAATGCTGCTTTTTCAGGAGTGTACCTCCAGTCTTTTGCTATTCTATTTTTCTTAACATAATATTTAGCTAATTTTCTTATTTTAGAAACAGTTAATTCATACCCTCTTTTTGCAGAGAAATCTTTTTTATTTTTTTCTAAGTGTAAATTTAAAATTACACTTTTTCTTATTAAATTTAATAAATCTTCAGGAATATCGCCTAATAATTTGTTTTCTTCTAAAACAACTCTTATTGTTTTTCCAGTTAATTCTTTAAAATTAGCAACTTTATGTTCATCTCTTAAAATAAGTCCAATTTTACTTGGAGAATGACCTGCGTTTGCTAAAGAAACCACTATTTCTTCCGCGTCTTTTTTAGAAAAACTTTTTGTTTCTGTTTTTTTTGCCATTTTGATCACTTTAACCTTTCTTGCCCATTTACGGCGCAGAAAAGAACATTAAAAATACAAAATAATTTGGCTTAATAAGGTTTATAAAGATTGCTTAAAGCTCAAAAAAAATATCTGACGCTAGCAAAAATAATTTAAAAATTTGTTTAATATTTATTAGAGAAAATAAAGATCTTTTTTAGTGATATCTAGCTCTTTTTTCAATTTCAAGCATCCTGTTTTTTAACTCCACACTAGGCAAGTAACCTTTTAGAACTAAATCAAATCCATTTTTTAGTGAAGAATGTGTTGCGTTAAATGTTTTTTTAAAGACAATTAAATCAGTTGCACGATCTTCTACTTTTTTTGAATAAAAACCAAGCCCAAAATCAACAAAATAAATTTTTTTATTTGCATAAATTATATTTGAAGTTGTTAAATCTCCATGAATTATTCCAGAATCATGAATTTTTTTTATTTCTTTTCCAACTTCAAAACAAAGTTCAACTTTTTTTTGGATTATTTCTTTTAATAATTTACCATCAATAAATTCCATAATAATTATTGCATCATTTTCATCAGTCATTAAAATATCAGGAACATTCACAATATTTTTTAATTCTTTTAAAATTTTAGCCTCGCTTTTTGTTCTTTTTTTTCTAATTTTTAAATCAAGTTCACAGTTTCTATAATTTTTAGAAATTCTTTTTTTTATTAATGCTTTTTTTTCTTGAAAAACAGTTTGAGTTAACTCAGCTTCTGCCCCTTTTTTATAAAACAAATTCATTAGTATCACTTTTAAAAAAAATTAACAAACTTCATTTAATTGTATTAAATTTTCTTGTGCACTTATTTTTATTTGCTCAATTACATCACGTTGGTTTATCTTCAAGTGAACTGTGTCTGTAAAAAGAAGAGAGTCTATTTTTTGCAGAGCCATCTCAGAATTACTTATTGTGAAATTTAAGTATCTTTGTAAATCTAATTTATCTTTTTGATTGCAATTATTTAATGTTATAATTCGCATTGATTGGTTAGATAATGAAAAATAATAAAATGCTTTTGCAGAATAAAGTTCAGCATCAATCACACTTGCTAAATTTAAGCTACTTCTTGAACGAAGTAAAGAAAGTTGATTAATATAATCATTCATTATAATAGCATTAGAGGAAAACGCATTATATACTCCAAATTTTTCTTTTAAATCATCAAAATCATTAAAAGTAGCTTGTTCTAGGGTTGGCGCGATGCACCCAAAAAAGAACATGCTAATTACCAAAACTAATAGTATTTTTTTCATTTTATCAATTAAATTAGGTTTTTTTAAATATTTAATTGTTTTCTATTTAAAAACTACCAAATATTTTTTCAAAAAGCCCTTTTCTTTTTTTTGCAGACTCTTCTTCTTTTGCAAGACTAGCAAATAATTCTTTTTGTTTTTTTGATAGTTTTTTTGGAGTTTCAATTATTACTTTTACATATTCATCTCCAAAATTACTAGAATTCAAATTTTTTATTCCTTTATTTTTTAGTCTAAATATTGTTCCGGTTTGAGTTCCCGCAGGAATTTTAAGTTCAGCTTTTCCACTTAATGTAGGAACTTCTATTTTTGCACCAAGTGCACTTTCAGTAAAAGAAATTGGAATTTCTGTATAAATGTCATAATCATCTCTTTTAAATATTTCATGGTTTTCAACAAATATTACGACATATAAGTCCCCTTCGCCGTCTCTACCAGCATGTCCCTTGCCTTCAACACGTAAGTGATTCCCTGTATTTATTCCAGCCGGAATTTTTAAATTTATTTTTTCTTTTTTAGTAATTAAACCTTGACCATCACAATTTTCGCAAATATTTTCTGCGACTTGACCACTACCCTTACAATGAGGGCAAGTTGATTGAGATTGAAATATTCCAAAAGGAGTTCTTTGTTGTTTAATTATTCGCCCCTTTCCATTACAAGTAGAACAAGTTTTCATTCTTTTGTTTTTTGCTCCACTTCCACCGCAACTTTTACATTGAGAAATTCTCTCAAAAGAAATTTCTTTTTCTACACCATTTGCTGCTTCTTCAAAAGTAATTGTTAAATTGTATTTTAGATTAGTCCCAGGATCTCGTCTAGTAGATCTTCTTTGCCCGCCACCAAAAAGGTCTGAAAAATCAAATCCGCCACCACCAGTAAATTGATTAAAAATATCTTCAAAATCAAAATCCATTCCGCCGTGACCAAAACCTTGTTGATTAAATCCTTCAAAGTTTTTGTATGAATCTCCATAGTTATCATAATTTTCTTTTTTTTCTGGATCAGAAAGTATTTGATATGCTTCTACAATTTCTTTAAACTTTTTTTCAGCATCTGGGTCAGCTGAAACATCAGGATGATATTTTTTTGCAAGTTGTTTATAAGCTTTTTTTATTTCATCAATAGTTGCCCCTTTTTTTAGGCCCAAAGTAGAATAGTAATCTGACATTTTTTCACCAAGCTTAAACGCATATTTATTAATAACTTTTTATTAATATTTTTTATTAATATTTTTTATTAATATTTTTATTAACCTTTTTATTAATATTTAAAGATTAACTAGCAAACCATGCAGGTTTACTAGTTTCTTCTTCTTTTATTTCTAAATTTTTATTTTTTTGTATTATCGTTTTTTTCTTCAAATTCTGCATCAACAACTTTATCATCCCCTTTTTTCTTATTATTTTTATTTTCACTTTCTTGTTGTGAATTATTTGTTGCATCTGATTGTGTTTGTTGAGCTTGTTGGTAAATTTCTGAACCAATTTTTTGCAACAGTTCATTTAGTTCTTCCATTTTTTTCTTTACTTGGCTAGGATTCTTTTCTTGTTTAGAAATTTCTGATTTTAATGCTTCAAGTTTTTCATTTATTTGTTTTTGTTTATCTGCATCTAATTTGTCTTTTAATTCTTGAAGAGTTTTTTCTGTAGAATATACTACAGCGTCTGCTTGATTAAAAATTTCTATTTCTTCTTTTATTTTTTCATCTTCTTTTGCATGTTCTTCTGCTTCTTTTTTCATTCTTTCTATTTCTTCTTCATTTAATTTTTGAGCTGCAACAATTTTGATACTTTGTTCTTTTCCAGTACCCTTATCTTTTGCGCTAACATTTACTATTCCATTTGCGTCAATATCAAAAGTTACTTCTATTTGAGGCATTCCTCTTGGAGCGGGTAAAATTCCCATTAATTGAAATCTTCCAAGTGACTTATCATCTTTTGCAAGAGGTCTTTCTCCTTGTAAAATATGTATATCTACTGTTGATTGATTGTCTGCTGCTGTTGAAAATATTTGACTTTTTCTTGCAGGAATTGTTGTATTTCTTTCAATTAATTTAGTGAATACTCCCCCAAGGGTTTCTATTCCTAAACTTAGTGGAGTTACATCAAGCAGTAAAACATCTTTTACTTCCCCGCTTAATACTCCTCCTTGAACTGCTGCTCCCATTGCAACACATTCCATTGGATCAATTCCGTGTTCTGGTTCTATTCCAGTAACTTTTTTTACAAATTCTTGTACTACTGGCATTCTTGTTGGACCTCCAACTAAAATTACTTTGTTTAATTCTGTTGCAGTTAATTTTGCATCAGCTAAAGCTTGGTTAATTGGTTTTTCACATCTTTTTACAATGTCAGCAATTAATTGTTCTAATTTTGCTCTGTTTAATTTCATCGTTAAATGTTTTGGCCCTTCTGGAGTTGCAGTAATATAAGGCAAGTTAAGATCAGTTTCCATTGTTGTACTTAATTCTATTTTTGCTTTTTCTGCAGCTTCTCTTACTCTTTGAACTGCCATACTATCTTTTAGTAAATCTACCCCTTCTTTTTCTTTAAAATCTTTTACAATATAATCAACTATTACTTGGTCCATATCAGTTCCACCAAGTTCAGTGTCTCCACTAGTTGATTTTACTTCAAATACTCCGTCACTTAATTCCATTATGGTTACATCAAGTGTTCCACCACCAAGATCAAAAACTAAAATTTTTGCATCATTTTTTTTGTCAACTCCATAAGCTAATGAAGCT
>CAZBHA010000058.1:0-5386 GCA_964491675.1 uncultured archaeon | reverse complement strand
GATGTTTGGATTCACCACCACATAGTTGATGATAAGGGATATAAGTTTAGTAAAAGTAAAGGAAATGGGATTGATCCTCACAAGGTTTTAGAACAATTTGGTTCTGGGCCACTACGTTTATGGTGTGCAATAGAAGGAAATTTAGATAGAAATGATTTTAGATGTAGTTTAGAAAGAATTGGAAATGCTGGAAAAACTCTTGAAAAATTATGGAATGTGAGTAAATTTGTTTCAATGTTTGAAATAACAAAAGAAGAAGAAGAAAATGTTAAACTTAATGAAGCTGATAAATGGATATTAAAAGAAATAAATGAGATTAGTGAAGATGCAAAAGAAAAATTTATGGTTTATGATTTTCATAATCCCACAGTAAAATTAATGAATTTTATACGAGATGATTTTGCATCAAATTATTTAGAACTTGTAAAAAGAAGAGCTTACAATAATGATGAAAATACTAAATTTTCTATTGAAGAGAAAAATGCTGCAGTAAAAACTTTAAGAGATGTAATAAGAAAAGTTTTAGAAATATTATATCCAATAGAACCTGCGATTTGTTATTATTTATATAAAGAATTATTTGATGAAGAATTAATTACAAAATCTTGGCCAAAGTATGAAGAATTTTCTAGCGAATTAATTGGTTCTGATTTAGTAGAATTTAATTCAGCAATTTGGAAAGCAAAAAAAGATGCAAATAAATCTCTAAAAGATGCAGTAAATAAAGCAACTGCTCCAAATTCTTTAAAATCTGTAGAAATAGAACTTAAAGCAATGCATGGAATAATTAATTTAGATTTTGCTGATAAAATCCAAATAATTGTTTAAAAGGAAGTTTTTAATATTCCTAAAATCTTTTATATATTGAAAAATATGAAAAAATTATTAGTTATTTTATTAGTGATGTTTTTTACAACAAATTTATTAGCACTTTCTCCAAACGATGCGGTGACTTTTGTTTCAAGTACAAATAATTATTTGCTTTCAAATGAAACGCCTGCAATACTTTCGCCTCAAGTTCAAATAAAATATAATGATGAACTATATTGGGTTATTGTTGGTGCAAATGGGGATAATATTGGAGTATACATTCCAGTATCTGATAAAAGTGAAATTGCAAGCGGGGCAATAGAAATTAGAGAATTAATTACTACAAATATTGTTTTAAATAAAATGTTTCAATTAAGAAATAGTTATCCTGCTAGTGATTGGCCATTTTCACATCCTGTAAAAAATAGATTTTTTGATATTGAAAATTCGCTAAGAAATCTTTCTCCAAGTATTTCAAATGTTATTATTGATTTGGAAAAAATTGAGGATACTACTGATTTAATTGTTACTGCAAAAAAAGTAAAAAAAGGTGTTGATGATTTAGGTGTGGAAAGTATTGAATTAGCTAATTTAGTTGAAGAAGGAATTGCTTTTGAAAAAGAATTTTTTTCAAATCCTCTAACAAAAGAAACAAAAAATTATGAAGATTTATTTAAATCTTATTTTAGTAAAGTGCTAGATTATAAAGAAAATTATAATTTGTTAAAATCTGATATTGATGTATTAAGACAAGGTATTGGATCTTTTCAAGGAAATATGAGTAATACTCAAAAAGAATTTTATCTCAGTGTTTTAAGACTTCCAAATGAAACTACTGCACTAAGTTCTTTTTTTACATTAAATGATTCAACAAAAACTCTTGTTGAAGAAGTATTTAACACTAGTAAAAATATTGAAAATTTTGTTTTAAATTTAGAAACTAGAAAAAACAGAAATAATGCTTGGCAAATGTTATATGGTTTTGATAATAGTATTAATAAAATAAATTCAAGTTTTTCTTCTTTAAATGATGCAGCAGCAGCAATTCTAGCTGAAGATAATGTTAATCTTTGGGCTGATCAAGATTCGGTTGCGATATTAAAAATAAATTATAAACAAACAGTAGATAATTATAATAAAGGAATTTATGATAAATCAATTAACTTTGCAAGTGATGCAAAGAAAAATGTAAAATCAATTTTAGAAAAAGGTGTAAGTGAATTTGTTGATAATTCTGGCGAAATAATATTTCAAGTAATAATTTTGTTAATAATTGTTTTAGTTGGAATATTTTTAGCAGAAAAATTTTATTTTAATAAAAAAAAGGAAGGCGAAATAAATGAATATTATGGGGATGAATATTATGAAAATTAAATTTTTTGTATTGTTTTTAATTTTAATATTTTTAATTCAATTTTCTTTTGCAACAGTTCTTGTTAGCTCAACTATTGATAAAGATAGTATTACCAAAAACGAACTTGCTAAATTAAATGTTAAAATATTTAATGATTCTTTAGAAATATTAACTGATTACTCAGTTAGAATAGAAACTACTGATAATTTAGTTCTAACAAATAATAATCAAAGAATTTTTGCACAAGTAGTTGGTGAAATAAAACCTGGGACTGTTAAAGAAGTTTCTTTTAATATAAAAGCAACATCAACAAGTAGTGATATTGGAAAAGTTTTTGTTTATTATGGTGATAATAAAGAATTTGTCAGTGGGACTTTTGTAAATATTGTTAATTCACCAATTTTAACAAAAACAAGTGCTAAAAAAATAATGGATACTGCTGGTGAAAAAATAATTATTGATTTTGAAATATTAAATTATTCTAAATCTAGAATTTTTGAAATTGGTGTTGGAGTGAATGCTCCTCAAGGTTTTGATGTTAAAACAGAAGGAGAACTTTTTGCATATTTAGATGATAATAATTCAATAAAGAAAAGTTTTGAAGTACTTGTTCCAATGGGTGCGATGGGTGAGCAAAAAATAATTTTAGCATATGGTTATTTTGATAATAATAATTTCCCGCATTATTTTGAAGAAACTCATTTAGTAACTTTTGAAGATAATAACCGATTTTTCTTAGCAGGCATTGGAATAATTGTTCTTGTTGTTGCAGTTTTACTTTATTTAAATAAAAGTAATAATCCTGCAAAAGAAGGAATTAAAGGGACTGGGAATAAGTAGTTTAATTAAAAATTTAACAAGTAATTTAAATATTCTCTTATTTAATTAAATTAGTGACTAAATGTGCGTTTTGCCAAAGGCAAGTGCATTAAAAAATTTAATAAAATTCACGCAAAGCGTGATGTGGCTTTTGCCACGTTTTTGATGAAACTTTTTTGAAAAGTTTCTGGGGCTTTAGTGTAGTGGTATCACGGTTCCCTCCAGCACCAGTTTCGCCTGGTGGGTACGAAGCAGTGTCTTCGTCCCTACAGGACTCGACACAGCGAAATTAGTGTAGCAAGGAACAGATGGGGGTTCGATTCCCTCATGCCCCATTCACCAGTTTCGCCTCGCATTTTTAATGTGGGGTGCGAAGTGCACCGTTGGTAGCACTTATTTTATATAAGTATATTCGTCTTTTTTCTTTTCAAGGTCCTGTTTCGCCATGACTAGACGATTGACTCATGTCCCATTTTTCAAATGGAACTTAGTGGCTTATTTAATATAGGTATATTCGCCTTTTTTCTTTTCAAGAAGTTCTCCATCTTCTTTTAAAAATTCACAAATTATTTTTGCAAGTTCTATAGAAATATTTGAAATTTGCGCAAGTTCAATTAGAGAAATTTTTTCTTTTTCATTAAATATGTTCAAAAATATTTTTGTATAATTTTCAAGTAAATAGTTTTGAATTAAATAATAAGTTCCTTCAAAAGATTTTATTCCTCGTAGTTCTCCTTCTTCAATTCTTTCTTTGTGTTCTGCTGATAAAATTCTTGCTCGTTCTAAGTTTGATGTTGCAATAAAACCGTCTTTTTCAAGATCATAATCTGGAAGTGGTTTTTTTTCAGTATTAAATTTTTCAGTATCAAACTTTCTTACAATAGTTTTTTCATTAACTCGATAAACTCCTTTTTTGTAACTGTCATTTAATTTGAAAATAGTTACTTTTTTTTCTTCTAAGAGTTTTTTTAATAATTCTTTTTCTTTTTTATTTAAAGTATTTTCAAATTTTCCTTCAACAAGATCAGTTAATTTTTTTTCACTAATTTTTTGTAAAAGTTGAGTTTGGTCAGTATTTTCTTCAACTAAAACTTCTTCAGTAAAATTAGAATCTATATGTTTATCAATAAGTAAAAAAATTCCTTTCTTGTTAGGGATGAGTTCTAGTTCCCTACTTTCGCCTAAAAGAGCAAGTTCTTCTTTATTTAGTAATAGTTTGTTTCCATCTAACTTAGCCATTATATTACTTCTAGTTAAAAGGGTATTTAAAGTTCTTTATTAACTTCGATGCCTGTCGAAATATTATTAATTGAATTTTTAATTTAACTATTTTTTTGTTAAATTGGCTTAATTCAATTACCTTTTTATATAAGAAAAGCACTTAATTTTATTAGATTACAAAGTTAAGTGTGTTTTATAATGGATAAGCGATGGCGAAATTTAGGGATTTTAGTTTTAGTTGTTATTTTATTTGTAGTTATTCTATTTGTTTTAAATCAACCTGTTGAACAGCCTTCGCGCAGTGAATTAGAAAAATCTTTAATTGAACTAGTTGAATTAACAGAAAGTAAAAATATTGATTTTAATAATTTGATATTTGGGTCCTTATTAGAAATCAATTCTGATCAAGAAATTTTATTTGATCAAGCAAAATTAATTGATTTGAATAATTCACTTGATTCTTTTGTTTTAAGTCAAAAATCAAATTTGTCTGAAACTGACTTTTCTAAGTTAAGTGATTTTATTTTGTTAATTAATAAAAAAATTTCATTATATAATTCATATTTTTCAATTTTGCAAAAATTAGATGAAATAGATTTGGCGTGGTTTTGTGATGATTTGGATAAAGTTTATTTTGATATTTTTCCAGGAATTTTGTCAGTAAATGAAGAGTATTCTGAATTTGATATTAGTAATATTGAATATGTTGAAAAATATAATTTATCAGATTTTTCATTAAATTCTGGTTTTGAAAAACACTATTTAAGTTTAGAAAATATTGTAGATAATTTAGGGACTGCTATAGATTTATGCGAGGTTGAAAATTAATGAATAAAAAATTTATTTTTTGTTTGTTTGTTTTAATTATTCTTTTATTTGTGCCATACTCGCTTTCGGTTTCGGCTAGTGGGGGGGCAGCTGCAGCCAAAGTAATATCTACAATTGGAGATATTAGTCAAACTGGATCTGGAACTTTAAATGTGCAAATAGGCGGGCAAATACAAAATGTTGGAAATGTTGTTGGCGGATATAAAGCGAGAGCAACTGTTTTAGAAAGTGCAATTAATCAATTAACTGGGGGTAAAGGAATTCCTGGGTTAGTTAAACCAAAACCTGTTCCTCCTACTCCTGTTCCTCCTACTCCTGTTCCTCCTACTCCTGTTCCTCCTACTCCTGTTCCTC
>CAZBHA010000057.1:0-5397 GCA_964491675.1 uncultured archaeon | reverse complement strand
CCTTCAGGGCATCTCGTAGGGATACCAGGCCCTTAGGATTATTGTCTACATAGTACCAGTAATGTTGCTTGAAGAGCAGCTTATCATTATCGGTGTGTACCAGTTGCAGTTCCGGTGCCGGAGCCTTGCCTGGTTCACCTGGGGCTTCCTCCTCCGGTCTCTCAATGCCGATGCGATTGAGCAGTCCGGATATAGAACTGGAAGTTATCCATTTGACTCCGTCGCTGGTCATGACTGCATTCAAGTTACCCTCCGCCAGCAGTTTGTTGACCTGGGATTGTTCGATACCCAGCAAAGTAGCTGCTTCAGGAATACGATAGTTAATGCGTTGGGCAGTACGGCGCTCCAGGTCATCCATTCCTCCAGAGGTGACGCTGATCTGACTGGTAGCATCTGCTTGCTTGGACCGCACTGTGTTAGCCACCAGAGTGGGGGACTGAACAGGCTGCACCGGTTTAGATCTTACCGGCTGTGGCTTAGGAGTCCCAGGACTCTCAATGCCCGATTGAGCTTTAGCCTTGGCAATGATCAGGGCTGCTTCTTCGCGATAAGCTTCGTCACCCTTCTTCCTGGTCTCTTTCTTGCCTCCCAACATCACTATACAAAATACTGTGATCAGCATTCCTATTACGGCTCCGAGCAGCCCGAGAGTTGCTACCATGAGCACTGGAACGTTCACACTGGTTTCTAGTGCCTCGATAAGAGCATCCATCTTTAATATAATCCTCCTCGATCATGTGTCTCTAACCCGCTCATCGAAATCCCTTAACTGGTCCGGATAGCTAAGGGACTTAGGGAAAGGGTTAAGGTAGCTATTCCACTACTGGGAAGAGTAAACGCCGAGTTGACCTGAACCTTTGCAGGTTAGCTATTGCATGTTTCAATGCAGTCTTCTTTATTTTTTATTTACTGATTTCGGAAGCTGCTCCGCTTCCATTGCATAGGAATTTCTCCAGGTCTTCCGGAGAGACACGCCACAAGCCACCTACGCGCATGGCCTTCAGCTTACCGGACCGTATATAGCGATAAACGGTCTCGTCCGAAACCTGTAACCTCTCCATCACCTGCTGAATTGTGAGCATCTGCTCTGTCATCTACTAATCCTCCTCCGTGTTCTCGCAGCTTGAAATTGTCTTCCCGTCCTGAACGCTTCTTCCACCGTGGGAACCACAGCACCGAAGATCGGATGGGTTGCTGCAGTCGACTCGTTCCACATCCTCACCGCTTCGGGAGTCATGCCCTTCCAGAACATCCATCCGATGTTGGTCCTGGCGACCTGCTCCTCTGTCTTGCCATTCAGGCGCTTTCGCTCGGGAGGTAGTGACTTTATGAAAGCCACATACCCTTTATAGAATGCGATAGCGTCCTTTCTACAGGTTATCGACTTTACTGCGGTACAGAGATCATCCACTGTAAAGCCGTGTTCGAATCCACCGGCAGGCCTCCCCTCGACCCTGCCGGACTTCGCGATCACAGCGCGAATCAGCTCCTCAAATTTGTCCATTTTCCCTCCAGCTACTTTTTCTTGCCGAGTGATTCATCATCTTTGACTCCTGAAGCCACGTAGTCTTTAGCGTAGTCGAGCAGGACTTTCATGGCATCTCCTCGGCAGGTCCTGTGTAGTCGTTTATTAAATATCAGGACGAGAATCACCGCGATCCCTGCCGGAACTGCGGACCACCTCGAAATGTCCAGCATGGAGAGAATCATAGCAGCCACCAGGGTCAAGATCAGTAAACAGAGTATACCTCGGGAGAGCGGGCTCTTCCAATAGGATTTCCAGAGAGAGTATCCCTCCCGACGCCGGACTATTCTGACTATCTCTTCCTCACTGCACTCAAATTGCATTATGTACCCTTTACAGTATCGTTATTTATATTCAGACCCGGCGCTCCTTCATTCAACCAGGCACTCACCTGGTCCTGAGTGACTCCTGATATCGACACAATGTGGTCCAAGAGCGCATGAGCATCTACCTTCCAGGACGGGTGTGGAGTCAGAAAAATAGATTCTCTCTCCGCGTGATTCATAACCCAGAGGGCTATTTGTTTTACCATATCGCTGTTATCCATTTGATCCTCTTTAGCTAGTCTGATTGTTTAGTCTTGTTGCGGTGACGTCTCACAATCCGTACTATCGTAGGGATCGTAAACACACAGATGAATACCACAATCAGAACAGCTAAACCGATACTACTTTGCATTTGATCCTCCTAACACCTGCGCGGCTCCGCAGAACTATCACTATGGAGTTTTGGTGTCGGACCGTCAAACCCCAAATACCGACCATTAGAATCTCTGGGAACTTGGTCCATCGAAACTCCTCTAATAACAGACATCGGAAGACGCATTAATAACACTGCAATCACTTCCCGAGAATCCAATCAGTTTCGCTTTGTCTATATGACGCAAAATCCGATAGACCGCCAGCCTCTGCCGGTCGGTCATTTCGGGATATATTCCTAATAGCTTGCGTAACCAGTTAAACATCTTTCTTCTCTAGTCCGGATAAGCGACCAGGGTTCCAGGGTCCCACCACTCAATGCGGTAGCCTATCTCCTTGACAGCCTCTTCCAGGTCTGGGTGAATCCATGGATAGCCACCCCGAAATTCACCATAATAATCGGCTGCAGGACTGCCGTTCTTGAAGTACCTCTCCATTGTGGGGTCATCCGCCATGAGTTTCTTGTCGGCAGCGTCTACGATGGTGCCTCCCTCGGCTGCATCCCCCAGGTGAATAGCTTGACTATCTGCGCGACCAAGCCAGTCTGCTGCAATCTTAACACCGTGAATCAGCGGAAACCTTTCCTGTAACTTCTTAACTTTCTGTTCGAGCCTTGTCATTTGAGCGCCTCCCTATTGCCACCCTTTCCTATATTATACCATAACTTCCACAGATGTCAATGGGAATGTCCCAGGATATTCAGGTCTCCTTCCGGTACTTTTGTAATCCCGGTAGGGTTGTCCGATTATAGTGATCCAGGTAATTTGGGTCCGTACACTTCGGGCGGTCAGCAGCCACCCTCTTAGAACACCGGGAGCAGTCCGGGTTTTTGGTATATAACCGCGCCGGGCAAACTTGACAGGTTGTATTCAAAATACGTGCCATAGTATATTGACTCCTGTATTTCTAAGTCCGAGTGCTCTTAACTCTAAAAGAAACGTGACCTTCCGGAGTCTTCTCCAGGGTATATCCGTTGGTCCGGATGATGAACTTGCTGATATCGTCCAGACCCAGGGCGACGATACACTTATCTCCGTGCTTGATAGCCACGTAATAGCCATCGCACTGCTTGGATTTCCGGAGCTCGGCGGTACACTCAGCGGTAACATCCCGCTCCTGCACCTCGCGCTCGACTACGATTTCCCCCTCAGGGGTGACGCTGATGCGTTCATTTTTCCCCAGGCGCAGGCCGGTCCTGCGTACGATGTCCCATTTATTGTTTCCCATTTCGTTCCTCCCGTAATCGGGGTTGTGCACGCAACCATGAGCTCGGAATGGCTCGCTGTCTTTGGTGGTTAGACCTCGAATATCTTTGTAGGAAAGGTCTTCGTAGTGTTCCGGATTATCGCGGACCACCGGACAGTGCGGATCGTGGAACGTATGACCATGCGTCCGATCGATCATGAAGCGATCTGAGTTCTTGTACTTCCTGTGCACTAAATTCCTCCGCTTACCTGTATTTATTCTCATCTCGACTCTTACCTTAATTTCCCTAATACTACCACAAAATCCACAGGTTTGTCAAGCCTTTTAACTTAGGTAAATATAGGTTGCTGTGTTGACGGCCAGGACCACCAGCATCCCAATTACCAGGACCAGCAGGATGCGCCGGCAGTGTGCCGGATAGCGGTCGGCCAGTAGGACAATGGTAGCAGCGCAGATAAAGCTGAGGCCGATCTTGATAGTCAATACAGATGCTAGAGGCAAGGTGAGTATCCAGGCCATGATGGAATTGGCTTCAATGCCGTAGCCGGAGTTCAAGATGATCAAGGTAAGCCAAATATCAATGGCGTTCAGGAGCACGAAAAGCCCTGCCATAACAATCATTCGGTTTCGAAAGCTGCGGTCAGGGGCTAGTGCTTTGCTTATAGTTTCCATCGTTGATATCCTAGTTAATGTGAACTCGATCTACTATGCAGTGTCTTAGAGGGCAGTTGGGACGTCTCCAGCAGACAGCAGATTTACGCTGACAGCACCCGCATACCCAGTACCGTAGAGTGTTTTTAAGAAGCCGATCGTGGGCAGCTTTGTTTGCCCTCTCCTGTTCCTGGCTGCTTAGCTTATACATTCCAGACCCGCTCTGTAGCCAGTTGGGCCTTCAGGTCCATCTTGTAGGAATAGACTTCCATAACCTTTTGCATGTTGGGTCCGTCATGCTTCTTAATGACCTCGTGAACGTCCTCCTGGTCGCTGACATAAACTGGATAGTCCTCATAGTCGAAGGTATCACAAACCACCAGCATATGGGTGACGGGGCGTCCAGGATTCTCATACCACTCCGGAGTGATCTTGCGGGTTAACCAGTTGGCGATTTCGTTGTGGGTTGCTGCCATTGCTTTGTCCTCCTTTGATCGTTTATCCTCTCAGGTCTTCCAGCAATTCACGCTTCTCAGCCTCTACCTTATTCAGATTGATTCCAAAGAACCTGGCCAGGAGGTCCTCCAACTGAAGATGCTCTACATATCCAACAACAGATAGGTTACGCGGTTTCACTCTAGCCCCCCACAATCGGCTTGAATTGCTCGATTACAGCATTCTCAGTCTTCTGGAGGTCCTGGAGCAGCCTGTCCCAGTCGGTGTAGCTGACTCCGCCCATGACCACCAGGGTACCAGGAACGAAAACCTGCTCTCTGGTCAGGGTATCCAGGGCCACCTGGACCGAGGAATCCCCTTCCTTAGTCGGGAAGGTCCTGATCGTAATCATCTTATTCGCCATCTATTTTACCTCCTCCGGTATTGGTATATTTCTTTTCTTGAGCTCTTCGGTGATTTTATCTACGAATATCTGGCAGTTTGCTTTGCGGGCACTTTGCAGCGTTCGGAGCAGCCTCTCATTCGAGGCCTGTTTTACAGTGACGAAGGACGATGTTCTACCCATTCTACCTCCTTGAGTATCCTGGATAGCGGGACCGGCGTGTAGTCTACCAGTTCCGCGCTAAGATTCATAGTCCGGTTCTGTGGATGGACGAAGGGGTATTGCACCGGACTGTTATTATGATGGTGACCGTGGATGATCCACAGGTCCTGGCGGGTCGCCCGCTCCGGTTCATGGATGCAGAGCAGGTCCATCCCAGGAGTATGCAGAACTAGTTGATCACAGACGAACCGGCAGTCCAGCCCTACTGAGTTTGGTCGAATGCCCTCGTCGTGGCTTCCCTTGAGATAGATTTTGTC
>CAZBHA010000056.1:0-5583 GCA_964491675.1 uncultured archaeon | reverse complement strand
AATTTGATGTAATTGTAGTTGGGGGCGGACCTAGTGGAAGTTCAACAACTGCGTTTTTAAGCAAAGCTGGAAAAAAAGTTTTATTACTTGATAAAGCAACTTTTCCTAGAGACAAAATCTGTGGAGATGCATTAAGTGGAAAAACAATTAGTGTATTAAAAGAACTTGGATTAATTGATAAAATTGCAAAATTAAAATATGGTGGAGTTAATGGAATTATTTTAACTTCTCCAAAAGGAGAAAAAATGCAACTTCCTTTTACCAAAGGAAAAAAACAAATTAGACCCACTGGATATGTAGTTAGAAGAAAAGATGCGGATAATGTATTTTTCCAAAATGCAAAAAAACTTGCAACTCAAACTATAGAAGGATTTAGTGTAACTGATGTAATAAAAGAAAAAGATTTTGTTACTGGAGTTAAGGGAAAAGACTCTAAAGGAAAAGAACATATTTTCAAAGCAAAAGTTGTAGTTGCTGCAGATGGAGCATATTCTAATTTACTAAGAAAATTAAATATAGAAAAACACCCAGACAACCACATGTGCACTGCAACAAGAGCATATTTTAAAAATGTTGACGGATTAACTGATAACATTGAAATTCATTTCATAAAAGATTTAATGCCAGGTTATTTTTGGGTTTTCCCACTTGACGGAAAAAATGCAAATGTAGGACTTGGAATGGTTGTAAAAGATCTTAAAAAAACAAATTATGATCTTAGAAAAAAAACAATGGACGTGGTACAAAATCACCCACTTTTTAAAGAAAGATTTAAAGATGCTAAATTAGTTGACAGTGTAATGACTTGGCAACTCCCTTTTGGTTCAAAACAACAACAAATACATGGAAATGGATTTGTTTTAGTTGGGGATGCTGCAGCATTAATTGATCCTTTTAGTGGAGAAGGAGTAGGAAATGCTCTTTTATCAGGAAAAATTGCAGCAAAAAATATTGTTAAAGCAATAGATAAAAAAGATGTTTCAAAAGAAGGACTAAACGATTACAAAACAGAACTATGGAGCATAATTAATAATGAATTACAAACTTCTTATACAATGCAAAAAATGGGAAGAAATCAATTCATATTAAATCTAGTAGTTCATAAAGCAGCAACTAAACCAAAAGTTAGAGATGCTTTGGTTGGAATGCTTGCAAATGAAGAAGCAAAAAAAGACTTGGTAACAATACCAGGCTTACTAAAATTAATGTTTTTCAACTAGCTTAATGCTAGTTGAAATTTATTTTTTTTTTAAAAAAAAAATAATTAAATACTAATTTTATTTTAAAAATTATTGAAGTCCAAAAATTATTGCAATTAAAAATAAAAGTATTAAAACAACAATTAAAACTATTAAAAAAAATCCAATAACTGGGATATATTTTTCTACACCAACACTTGGATTTTCACTAGGACTAAAATCATTTTCAACAATTATTGTTTCACTTTCAACAGGAATTATTTTAACTTCTTCTTTTTTTTCTAAAAAATCTTCTTCCCTAGGCACTTCAATTTTTTTTTCATCTAGCCAAGGAAGATCCCAATTAAGTGGAGGTTCTTTATCTTCTAAAAAATCCTCTGCTTTTGGAGGATCAATTTGTTTTTCATAAAGCCAAGGAATTACCCAATTAAGTGGTTCATTTTTTTCAATAAAATCTTCTTCTCTAGGAGGATCGATTTTATCTTGATAAAGCCAAGGCAAAACCCACGCAAGAGGTTTACTACCTTCTTTTATTTCTTTAATAGCACCTAAAATAATATCTTGCGCAGAATTTAATTCACTTGGATAAATAAAAACACAATTAATACTATTTGAATTATATGCATCAACTTTTTTTAAAAATCGCATTCGTTCATTTTTTTCAAAAATTATATTTTTTGGATAATTCCAACTTCCAAAATATTCAATAGCTAAATTATATTTGTGTAAATAAAAATCAGGAACACGGTATTTTTTTTCATCATTTTTTAAATAAAGTTTTACTTTTGTTGAATATAATTCATTGTGTTTTTTTAATATTTTTCCAATTTTTAATTCGCCTTCTTTATTCAATTTAACCATATTATAAAAACGAATTTAGACTTTAAAAACAAATCGGTGTGCGTGTATTTAATTATGAATCCAGTGAAAAACATTAGACAAGAACTACTAACCCTATCAAATTCAACAAAAATTGACACTTTGAGCTATTTTTTTAAAACAACCAAAGGAAGTTATGGAGAGGGGGATAAATTTATTTCAGGCGCAAGTGTTCCAAAATTAAGAGAAATTGCAAAAAAATATAATTTTATTTCAATTAAAGAAATTGAACAATTACTTAAAAGTAAATTTCATGAAGAACGCATGGTGGCATTGTTCATTTTAGTTGAAAAATATAAAACTACCCAAAAAGAAAAAAATGAAAAAGAAGAAGAAAAAATATTTGATTTTTACTTAAAAAATACTCAATATATAAATAATTGGGATTTAGTTGATTTAAGTTGTTACAAAATAGTTGGAAAATATTTATTAAAAAATAAAAAAGAAAGAAATATACTTTATACATTAGCTGTTTCAACAAAAAAAACAAAAAATTGGACTTGGCTTTGGGAAAAAAGAATTGCAATAGTTTCAACAATGGAATTTATAAAAAATAATGAATTTGAAGATACTATTAAATTATCAAAAATTTTACTTAAAGAAAAACATGACTTGTTACATAAAGCTGTTGGATGGATGTTACGCGAAGTTGGAAAAAAAGATATTAAATTATTAAAAAAATTTATTAAAGAAAATTATTATTTAATGCCAAGAACAACACTACGATATTCAATTGAAAAATTTAATGAAAAAGAAAAAAAAGAAATTTTAAAAGGAAATATAATTGATTTATAAATTAATTACTTTTTATTAAATAGTTGGTGAAAAGTTGAAAAAAATAAAAAAAGATTTTACTAATGGTTCAATTACAAGAGCAATAATTAATCTAGCAATTCCTTTAACCCTAACAAATATTTTATTTGTTCTTTATCAAATAATAGATACTTTTTGGGTGGGACAGCTTGGAAAAGAAGCTGTTGCAGCGGTTGCAGTAAGTTTTCCAATTTTATTTATTATTAATTCTCTTATAATGGGGTTAAGTGTTTCGGGAAACATTTTAGTTGCGCAATACAAAGGAAAAAAAGATTCAAAAATGATTGATTTTGTTTCAACACAAACTATTTTACTTGTAACAATCATTTCTATTTTTTTAACTATTATTGGAGTAATTTTTTCACCATATTTAATTAGTATTTTTCAAGTTGAAACGGCAGTTTATTCCCCGGCAGTAAATTACTTATCAATAATTTTTATTGGTACTTTATTTGGATTTATTTTTACATCATTTTCTTCACTATTAAGAGGGACAGGAGAAGTGAAATTGCCACTAAAAATTGTTCTTTTAAGTGTGGGGTTAAATTTTATATTAAACCCGATTTTAATTTTTGGATTATATGGTTTTCCCGCATTTGGAGTAGCTGGCGCTGCAATTATAACAGTATTCACTCAATTTATTTCAGCAGTAATTGCAATGTATTTATTATTTAGTGGAAAATTAGAAATCCATATTAAAAAAGAATGTTTAAAAATTGATAAAAAAATGATTTTAAAATTATTCAAACTAGGCTATCCTGTATCAATTGAATTTTTATCAAGATCAAGTTCAATGTTAGTTCTTACTTATTTTGTTTCATTTTTTGGAACTATTGCACTAGCTTCTTTTGGACTTGGAACAAGAATTTTTTCATTCGCATTAATTCCTAGTTTTGGTTTAACTTTAGCAATTAATACAATTGTTGGGCAAAACTTGGGTGCAGATAATATACCGCGAGTAAATCAAACTATTAGAAAAGGAATTTTAATTGCATTTTTGTTTTTAACTTTTTTAGGATTAATTTTAATACTTTTTGCCCAACCACTCACAGTTTTATTTATTCCAAATGAACCAATTGTTACTCTAACTACAATTCATTTACTTTTTTTAATGGGAATTAGTTTTGGACTAATGGGCGTATTTTTTATAATACTTGGAGCTATGCGTGGAGCTGGATTAACAAAAAAATCTATGAACCTTGCAATATTTCAATCAATAATTCAAATTTTAGTTGCAGCAATTTTTATGGTTTATTTTGGTTTAGAAGGAATTTGGTATTCTTACCCAATCTCAGCAGTTTTATTAGTATTTATTGCGCTTTATTATTTAAAAAAAGTTAATTGGCAAAAAGCTAAATTAGTTTAACTTTGATTATTTTAACTAATTTTTGCTAACAAAAGAAATATATAATTCAAAATAGTAATAATACTAATATGGAAAGAAAACTAAGTATAATTTTAATGTGGTTAATAGTAATAGTAACAATACTTTCAACGATTTATTTTTATGATGCACTTCCTGACATAATGCCAACACATTGGAATGCTAGCGGAGAAGTTGATGGATATTCTTCAAAAGAAATTGGTGCTTTTTTATTACCAATAATGGCAATTTTTGTTGCTTTGATTTTTGTAATAATTCCTTATATAGAACCAAATAAAAAAAATTTAAAAAAATTCGCATTACAATATAACACACTCGGATTACTTTTAGTTGCTTTTTTTGCATACTTACATTATTTAGTAATTTTTGCTTCAATTGTGGAACAGATAAATATGATGCGTTTAATTTCTCCAGCTCTTGGAATTATTTTCTTTTATGTTGGAATTTTATTAAATAAAGCAAAACAAAATTATACTGTTGGAATAAGAACTCCTTGGACATTAGCTAACGAAAAAGTTTGGGAACAGACACATAAAAAAGGAGGAATTCTTTTTAAAATCAGTGGAACTATTGCGCTATTTGGATTAGTTTTTGCAGAGTATGCTTTTATCTTAGTAATTGTCCCAATACTTATTTCATCAATATTTCTTTTTATTTATTCATATTATTTATTTAAAAAAACTAAAAAATAATTTTATACTATTTTAAAAAAAACAAAGATTTAAATCAAAGAAATGCCCTTATACTTATGATACTATGACTAGATTTGATGAAATTTTAGGAAATGAAAAAGAATTAAAAAAAAGTAAAAAGTTAAAACTTATTTTAGATGATGACGATGAAATACTTGATTCAATAAGTACAGGGATGCTTGAAAATAATTTAATAAAAGTTAAACTTGAAAGTATTCAGGGACATTTAAACCAAGGGATAATTCTTGATGATAAAACTGGTGAAAAAATTAATGTTAAGGATAAAGAAATAATTTCAGCAAACGCAACATTTTCTTTAACTAATGGAGATCTTTGGGGAACTTTAAGTATTTTTATAGATAAAGTTAAACCAATAACTGGAAAATTAATTAGAGGGACTGCAAAAGAAGGCACTCAAATAGTTCTTTTTTTTAAAGAAAAAGATGTTAAAAGACCTTCAAAAATATAACTTTTACTCACATATATAGTTCAAATAAATCTGGCAATTAAAATTAGTTTGCCCATAAGAAGCTTTATAAAAAATTCCTAAGCTTATTTTTTTATTAATAAAAAGATATTTTGCTAAGCAATATATTTTATAATATTTAATTTTGAG
>CAZBHA010000055.1:0-5683 GCA_964491675.1 uncultured archaeon | reverse complement strand
CTGGACTAGGCGAACCAGTGTTTGATAAACTTGATGCTAAAATTGCGTTTGCATTAATGAGCATTCCTGCTGTAAAAGGTGTAGAGATTGGAAGTGGATTTAGTAGTGTAGAAAAAAATGGATCCGAGAATAATGATTTAATGAAAGTAAAAAATGGTAAAGAATTTTTTTTAACAAATAATGCTGGTGGAATTCTTGGCGGAATAAGTAATGGAAATGAAATTGTTGCAAGAATTGCAGTCAAACCAACTTCTTCAATAAGTAAAGAACAAAATTTTGTTACAATTAATAATGAAGAAAAAACCCTAAATATTGTTGGAAGACATGATACTTGTATTGCAGTAAGAGCAGTTCCAATTGCAGAAAATATGCTTGCCTTAACTTTAGTTGATGCACTTCTTGAACAAAAAGCAATTAAGTAAAACAAAATAAGAACAATAAAAAAATACTTAAAATAAAAAAATAAGTAAAAAATTTTTTAATAAATTAAAAATTAATATTTTTTATATTAACCCCCAAGTTTTTCAAAAATTAACACATTTAGCTAACATTATTAATATTTTGTTTAGAAGTTTTCTTATATGCAAACTGTGGAATACATTTGGAAAAATGGCCAAATTCAAAAGTGGAACGATTCAGTTGACCATGTTTTAACGCATTCTTTACATTATGGAACTGGAGTTTTTGAAGGAATTAGATTTTATAATACAAATAAAGGCCCTGCAATTTTTAGACTCAAAGAACACATAAAAAGATTATTTGATTCAGCAAGTACTATTGGAATGAAAGTGCCTTACACGCAAGAAGAAATAATTAATGCAACAATAAAAATTGTTAAAGAAAATAAAATAGAATCAGGTTATATTCGCCCTTTAATTTATTATGGATATGGAAAAATGGGACTTGATACAGTTGGCGCAAAAATAGATGTTATAATCGCTACTTGGCCTTGGGGTGCATATTTAGGAGAAGAAGGAAAAATAAATGGAATAAGTGCAAAAATTTCAGATTATTCTCGTCACAATCAAAAAGAGGGACTTAATTTAGTTAAAGCAACTGGATTTTATATAAACAGCATGCTTGCAAAAATGGATGCACTTAATACTGGCTTTAATGAAGCAATACTTCTAGACGGCAATAAAAATATCGCAGAGTGTAGTGGAGAAAATATTTTTGTAATAAAAAATAATATAATTTATACTCCTACTGATTTACATTGTTTAAGAGGAATTACACGAGATAGTATTATGCAAATTGCAAAAGAAAAAAATATTGATTTAATTGAAAAAGATATTTCAAAAGAAGAATTGTTTAATTCAGATGGGGTTTTTTTAAGTGGAACAGCTGCAGAGATTACTAGTGTAGTTAGTGTAGACAATAAAAAAATAGGCGAAGGAAAAATTCACCCTATTGCAAAAGAAATTCAAGACGAGTATGATAATATTGTTAGAGGAAAAAATGAATTATATAATAATTGGTTAACTTTTGTTGAGGAATTAAAATGAAAATAGGGTGTTTAGGACCAGAAGCTAGCTTTTCGTATCAAGCAGCAAAAGAACTTTTTCCAACTGACGAAATAATTACTTGTAACTCAATAATAACTGTTTTTGATTTAGTAGAAGAAGGAGAAGTTGAGAAAGGAGTTGTTCCATTAGAAAATTCTACTGGCGGAAGTGTTTCAATAACTCTTGACGAATTAATTTCAAAAAATGTTTTTATTAATTCAGATTATTATATTAAAATAGAACATACACTTCTTTCAAATTATAAATTAGAAGACATTAAACAAATTTTTTCTCACCCACAAGCTTTTGCACAATGTAAAGATTGGCTTAAAAAAAATGCTAGAGATAAAGAACTAATTGAATATTCTAGTACTTCAAAAGCTGCAGAAAAAGCTAGTCAAACAGACTTTGCAGCAGCAATAGCTTCAAAATTAGCTGGCGAAAAATTTGGTTTAGAGGTTTTAGAAGAAGCTATTAATGATAAGGGAAAAAACGAAACTAGATTTATTATTTTTTCAAAAATAGAAAATGCTTCTTTAAATAAAGAAAAAACTAGTTTAATATTTGGAACAAAAAACGAACCGGGATCTTTATTTAAAATTTTAGAATGTTTTAAAAATGAAAATATTAATTTAACAAAACTTGAATCTAGACCTTCAACAACTAAAGAATGGGATTATTTATTCTTTGTTGATTTTGAGGGAAATCTTTCAAACGAAAACATAAAAAAGGCTATTGAAGAAGTTAGATCAAATACCTCTGAAGTAAAAATTCTTGGAAGTTATTCGCGAATTTTTGAGTGAAGTATAAAATAAACTTCCGCATCTAGTGTAATTTTAATAAGTTCTTTTGAAAAACTTTTTATAATTTTATCATTTTTTATTCCATATTTTTTTGCAAGGATTAACATTTTATTAATTACTTCTTTTTCTCTAGCCGGTTTTATTAATCTTTTTCTTATTTCTTTAGCATTTTTTAATTTTTTTAAATCAAGTTCAGTATTTATTTTATACGCAGCAACTTGCTGACCTATTGCAACAGTTCTTTCATTAATTGTTAAAATGTTTTCAACATCAAGTTTAGTTGTTTCCCCATAACTAGCAACATTTTCTTTATTTTCACACAATTTAATTAAAGTTTTTTTGTATAAATTAATTATTTGTTTAGACAAATCTATTTCAACGGGCTTTAACCCTTTAACAGATAAATTTTTTATTTTAGATCTAGCAAGGTTCTTTTTTGAAAAAATAAACGGCTGTTGGTCATAATATAAAAACCTACCAAATTCACTATCTATATCTTGTTCTTTTTTTAATCTATACTCAAACCAAGTAAACCCATTACAAAATTCTTCTTTAAAAGTTTTTTTATTTAAAGGATATCTCAAACGATCTTTAAGTCCAGAAATTAATTTCTCATTTATTTGATCTATTTTTATACGAAGTTCACTAATATCATAAGTCAAATTTTTTTGTTTCATATCAATATAACTTAACTTAGGTTATTTAAAATCTTTTTTACAGTAAAATATGTATGAAAAACCTTTTTTTGATAGGCAGTCAAGAAATTGAAAAAAGTATACTAAAAAAATAATTAAATAATTTAAAAAAAATAATTAAATAATTTAAAAAGAAAAAAGAATTGATATTTTATGAATATTTTAATAGTTGGGGGAACTGGAGATTTTGGTAGTTTTTATGCAAAACTATTTAAAAAAAATAAATTTATTGTTTATATAAAATCAATTGATCCAAAAACTAAAGAATTTTGTGAAGAAAAAGGATTTTATTATTTTAATGAAGATTATACTAAAATTGATATTATAATAATTTCAGTTCCAAACGAAATTGCTCCAAAAATTGTAGAAGAAATTTCAAAAAAAGCAGCTAAAAAAACTTTAATTTGTGATTTTTGTTCAGTAAAAACTAACATAGTAAAAGAATTAGAAAAATTAAAAAACAAAGATCTTGAACTAGCTTCAATTCATCCAATGCATGGACCCAGACTTTCAAATATTACTGGTTTTGCTGTAATAACAATTGAAATTGAAACTAAAAAAAATTATGAAAAATTAATTAATTTTTTTAAAGCTGAAAAAGTTAATATAATAAAATCCACTGCGCAAGAACACGATAGAATTTTATCAATTATTCAAGGATTAACCCATTATTCACAAATTGTTTCTGCTCAAACAATTAAAAACAGTAATATTGATATGAAAAAACTTAAACAATTTAGTTCACCAAATTTTGATTTATTTACTAGTTTAATGTCAAGGGTTTTACTACAAAACCCCCAGCTCTACTCCCAAATTCAAACTCAAAATCCTTTCAATAATGAAATGAGAAAAATATTTTTAAAAAATACAAAAAACTTAAATGAAATTGCAGAACAAAATAACACTAAAGAAATAGAAAAAATAATAATAAATTCAAGTAATATTTTTGATTCTACAAATAATATATTACTTCAGAGCGATTTGGCAATTTCTGCATTAAAGTTTATTGATGCTACTTTAAAAGAAAATATTGGAAAATTATTTCTTATAGAAAATATTACTACTCAAAAGTTTCATTATGGAATAATAAAAGAAGTTAATCAAACAGACGTTAAAATAGATGAAGGAAAAATTACAACAACAATTGCATTAAATAAAATTAGATTAACTACAAAAAAAGAGATGTACCAATGGAAAAGAAATAATATTTTAGAGAAATATTTAGATTATAGTTTTTTTGTTCCAAAAAGAAGTACTAAAGAATTTATTGTAAAATTATTTAATAATTTAAAAATTGCAAGATTTGAATGTGTGGATGAATTTAGTAAAGAAAATTTTCCAGTTGATAAAAAAAGTATTACATTAAGAGCCACTTTTTTTGTAGATGATGATAAAGAAAAAATTGATGAAATTATTAGAAACACAATTTTTGAAATAGGTTTTGAAAAAAGATAAATTTTATAAAAAACAATATTAAAAAAACAAAAAAAATCATAAAATTAAATAAAAAAAAATTCAAATCTAAAGAAAATCGCCAAAATACCTCAAAAAATTGATCACAAAACACCTTTTATAAATCTTTCCTATTCAATATTTTTATTCTTAATAATTTTAGTGAGTGGTGAGTATAATGGCAAAAATAACTGGAGGAGCAAGAAAATCGGGAAAAAGAGGAAAAACCCGTGCTAAATTCAAAAATAAAGGCGGAAAAGTAACCGTAAGTAAAATAATGGAAGAGTTTAGTGTAGGCGACCGAGTTCAAGTTGTTATTAATTCAAGTTTTCACGCAGGACTTCCTGGAAAAGGATTTCATGGTTTAACTGGACACATTTCTAAAAAAAGAGGAGAAGCTTACGAAGTTGAACTTAAAAAAGGAAATAAAGATTCAATGGTAATTACAACTCCAGTACATTTAAAAAAATTAAAATAAAGTGATAATATGGGTGAAGGAAAAATAATTAAAACAAAACCAATTTCTTTGGTTGATGTTAAAGAAATTATTGAAGCTAGAAAAGGCGAAAAAGAACTTAGTTATGAACAAGAAATCACTATGAAATACGTTGAAAAATTTTCAAAATTAACAAAAAAACAATCAGATGATTTGGTTAAATCATTAAAAGAAATTGAATTTTTAAAAGATAAAGAAGTTTTAGTTTATCAATTAGTAAATGCATTACCTACAAAATTAGAACAAGTGCAACTTTTTTTAACAAAAGACGTTAGCGCAACTGAAGAAGAACTAAAGAAAGTTGTTGACTTAACCAAAAAATACGGGGAAAAAATTTAACCCCCTTTTATACTTTTTTTATATAAAAGAGGTTTTTATAAAGATAATATATACATATATAATTATTAGGTGTTGAATATGGAAAAAAAAGATAATGAGACAAATACTATAAAAGTGGAAGAAACAAAAACAGACCCACTTTCAAAAACAGAAGAATACTGCATAGTTTTAGATTATTTACCTACAGGTAAGTCTAGTGCAATTAAAACTGAAAGTTTGGCACAAGTTATTGGAAAAGATTTTTTTACATTACTTGAAGTTACTCCTAAAGAAGGGGTTAATTTAAATATTGGCGAAGTAGTTTATGTTGGAAAAAATGACAGACCAAAAATAAACTTAATTAAAAATAGAATTAGATTTGGAGAATTAACTTCAAATTCAATTTCAGAAATT
>CAZBHA010000054.1:2953-5698 GCA_964491675.1 uncultured archaeon | reverse complement strand
TGCGACCATCGCTTTATATCCTTGAAATATTGCTCCTAAATTTCCTTCTTTTAAATTATCTTTTTCATAAATTACTATTAAAAAGAATTTTTCTGGATTTGTTAAAATTTCTGTTTCATGTCCCAAAAAGTCTCCATGAAAAACTGTTTCCCATGGTCCAAAGTCAATTTTAAAATCCATATTAATCATCTAAAAGATATCTAATTTATGTTTTTGTAATATAATAAGGTTTTTATATTATAGAATGTTAATTGTATTATAACCAAATTGGTTAAATGGGTATTTAATAATTAAATAAGAATTTTGGTGAAATTAAATGGTTAATGAAAAAATTGTTATTGATACTATTAATAGAATGCTTGAAGCTGGAATTGATGATGATACAATCATTTCAACATTAAAAGATATTGGTCTTGACCAAGATAGTGCAAAAAATTTAATTGCAAAAACAAAATCAGGGAATAGTTCTGATGATGATTCAAAAAATAATGCTGATTCTAATAATCAAGATAATATTGAAGATGATGATGAATTAAATGATTTAAAAACGGTGAAGGATGAACTTGAAACCCAAGGGCAATTAAAAGAATTACACGATGCAACAACGCATAATATGCTTAATGAGAATTATAATAGAATTGATGAAATTTCAAGAGAAGTTGAAAATGTTAAAAAATCAGTTTCTGATTCGTCTAGATTTAATTTGCAAGAATTTTCTAAAAAACCCAAAGTTGATAGTTCTTCAGTTGCAGAATTAAATGCAAAAATAGATGCGCTTTCTAGTTTAATGAAACAAATTTTAGAAGTTAATAGAAAAATATTGACTGAAATGGAAATGAAAAAATAATTTTTTTTATTTAAAAATATCTTTTAATTCTGAAAAAAAGTTTTCAGCCCCCTTCATTGCTTTTTTGCCTGGTTGATATCTAGCGGCAGTAGTTTCTTTAAAATCGTTTTTTCCAAGAACGCCAGTTATTTGTTTATTAGTACTTTGTGCGTATTTTTTTAATTTTCCTTCAGGGTAAGTCCCTTGTGCTTTGTCTAGTTCTTGATTTGCATTTTTAAAAATATTTTTTAAAGAATAATCAATAAGAAGTATGCTGATAACTAAAAAACTAATTGCAATCCAAGTAAAATTTAAGTATATTAAATATATTGAAATAAAAAAAGCTATTGCAATTAGAATGAATTTATTAGTGAGCATTAATAGCCCCCCATTCCACCCATTAATCCAGCATAAGGATCAGCTTGTGCTTCTTGTTGGCCAGAATCAATTCCTAAAATAAAACCAAGTGCAACAAGACCTAGTACAGCAAATAACCAATAATCTTTCATTCCGATTCCGTTAATAAAATGAAATACTAAAAAAGAAATAATGAAAAGAAATGTTATTTTTATGTTTTTTGAAGCAACAATTAGTATTAGGATTGCACCTAAGCTCATCCAAAGTTCTCCAAACTGTATTGCTACTCCAATTATAATAATTGATACTAGGTAATTCATCAAATCCATAAAAATCAACTATTTTTTGCCTACTATTTCTAAGAATTCTTTACCAAATGTGGCAAATATAAACAAAATAAAAGGTATCCAAATTAGGTCTGGGTGTAAAATAAATGTTAAATATGATAAAATTATTGCAAGTAATAAACCATAAGTTGTTCCTAATTGTTTTTTTCCCCAATTAAAAAACCATAAAAAATATATTATCATTAATACTAAACCAAAACTTAATACGATGTCTCCACCAGTTACTGCGCCTAAAAAATCAAATCCCATATTACTCTACCTTCTTATACATATTACTATGTTTAACTAATATATTTATGTTCTCCCTTATTGTTTTGGTCTAAGGGTAGTTCCAAGTCCCCATACAATCATTCCAACAATATTCAAACTCATAAATATTGTAAATAACCAAATTGGTGAAGCAACCCACCACCACTTTATTACTAAAAAATAAATCAAAATTCCTGAAATAATTATTGTTAATGCTCCATTTCCTAAGTATCCTCTTACCGTGGTAATTATGGTGAATGCAAGAATTATTCTCACAATTATATTAAGTGGTTCAAAAGTAGTCATTAAAACGGGTAGTATTACTACTGACCCAATTATTGCAATAGCAATTAATAAAATTAAATTTCCTTTAGTATTCATTTTAAAAATCTCCTGAGTGAATTTTATAAGTATAAAATATTTCTAATTTTTTATTCATCGTCCTCTTAACCTCTGTATTTGACTTTGTCTTGAAAGTACATCTGCGCCTGTATTTGGTGCGCCTGGTTGAGGGGTGTGTCCAGGATTAACAAAAAAGAAATCAATAATTACTCCGCTAAATCCAAGTGCCATTAAAACATAAAGAACATAAATTCCTCCAAAAATTAAAAAATGATCAAAAATAATAAACCATGACATTGCAAGCATTATTATTATTGGTACTGGCCCTTTTCCAAGATTTTGAGTTACAAACGCAAATATTGCAAGTAGGGTAAAAATCTTTAATACAAAAATCATATCTCCAAAAAAGCCTTCTAAAAAAAGTAAGAAAACTCCGTTTGAAATTAGATTAAACATAGTATTATTACAATTTTGTAATTTAAAAGATTTGCTGATGAAGTTTAATTTAATTTTTTTCAAAAATTATTATTTTTTTCCAATTAATCCAACTTCTAAATTTTCTAAACTATTAATACTTCCTGTTGTAGTTGATATTACTTGTGGGTTCCACCAAAAACTAGTTAT
>CAZBHA010000054.1:0-2943 GCA_964491675.1 uncultured archaeon | reverse complement strand
TACTTCCGTCATTAGTTACACAAACATCTCCATTTTTAACTAAATTAAATAAGTCATTTAAACTTGTTAAAGAACTTCTACCAAGTTCACTATTATAATTCATTCCACTTATTCCAATTAATTCTGCTTTTTGTGAAAAATTATTGTTTGGTGTTAAAAAGCTAGTTGAATTATTTTTTGCAACTAACATATAACTTGAATTTGTTGGAGAATAAATTATTGTTTTAAGGTACATTGTTGTAGGGTGAGTTACATTAGTCCATTTAAATCCATATTCTTCACCATTATCAAGAACAAAATCAGGACTTTCTTTATATGTTGAAATTGCATTTCCGCCATAAAAGTTTTTACTTTTTGCTGCACCAGTCCAGAATAAAATGTTTCCTCCAGTTATAACAGGCGTTCCCATTCTTTCAACACTAAATTTCATTGTATTATCTCCGGTTACTGCAGTATATTTTGCAATTACAGGAGTTGCATAATTTGGGCTTAATGTAATATTTGCAGTACTTCCATTGTATGAAACACTTGCAAGTTGTCCCCTACTTCCAACACTTGAATTTAATTTTTCAAAACTCTTTTGAATGTTTGTTGTTACATTTACAATTCCATTTCCAACAGTATTTTGAAAAGTTGTTGGTTTTGACTGTAAATTTGATTGATTATTAATTGAAATTTCTTCATTTTCATTATCATAAACTGCTCCATATCCTTGTCTTCCGTTTTGTCCAATCATTCCGTTGAATGGAATATTGTAAAATGGAAATTTTTCTGTTGGGTTTTTTATTAATAATAGTGAAGCTTCTACTCTTGAATTATTATTATCACTTATTCTAAAGTCAGTTTCACCAAAATCAATATTAAGCCAAATATCATAAAGTCCAGCTTCAACTTGTTCTTGAGTAGTAAATCTTTTTACAACAGTAAGTTTTCCTTCTTTTAAATAATTAAGAATTTTTCTTTCAGTTTCAGTTATTTTTTGGAAAGGAGTGTCTAAATAATAATTTGCAAAGTCTCTAAAAAATTCATTACTGTATGCATCTCTCATTAAGTATGCTCCAAAGTTAATTTTATTATATAAATCTGATCCTGTTGAAATTTCACTAACTGTTAAAAAATCTTGATCTGCTAAATAGTACATTACTGAAGGAACTCCTCCAAGCGATCTAGTACTATTATCTGCCCAACATTCACTATCAAGTGGAGCATTTCTAAATGCATAAGTTAATACTCTTCTGTTTCCACTTGGCCCATTAAATACAGCTAAGAAGAAATATACTCCATCATATTTAGCAATATCTGCTTCAATTGTAACTTCACTTATTCCTGATGGAAATGTTCCAATAAATTGATCTGTTTGTGCTTCACCTTCTCCTTTCCAACTATAACTTAAACTTGTTTCTACTGCTTCTCCAGTTTTGTTTTCTACTGTAATTAATGCAGTTGCTTTATCATTTATTACTGAAACTTTAATTTGTTTTATTCCAATTGTTCCTTCACTAACCAGTTCTACTTGGCTATTAAGTTCTGTTATATTAGTAAGTGTTTCATTAATTACTGGATCAGGTGGGCAAGCAAAGGTTTGATTTACTGCAAAAAATTCATCTAGTTCTGCAATTCTTTTTACTAGTGAAATACTAAATTGTGTAGCATCACAATACACATAATTTTGATTTGTGTATGAGCAAGTATCTTTGTCAATTGAGTCCCAATCCCAATTTAATAAAACTTTTGGAACAGCTTCTGGGCCAGTTGATCCAGTTAAAACTCCATTATAACAAGAACTTGATTTTTGTAAATATGCTTCTTCTCCTTTTGGTTCTGCTGAAATAACTCTTATTCTATATTTTTGTGAATAATTTCCTTTGTTTATAGGAGAACATTCGCCTTCTTCTTCTTCACTTCCAATCCAATATTCTCCAAAATTTGGATTATTACAATATACATCTTTTTCATCTAAATCTCTTGTTTCATCTTCCAAAGTTAATTTTCTTCCATGTTCGTTTGTTGTTGCATTAATTGTTAGTGTTCCATATTTTGCTAGTGGTTGATTTAATCCAGTATTTGTAAATTTAATTCCAACTTCTTCTACGCTTGAATATGTTGCATCGCTAAAATCCCAACTTGGGCTAACTCCTTGAAGAGTAAAATCAAGTGCGCCAGCATCACCTACAATTGTTCTTTGATTTGTATTTGAATCATCTGCACTTAAAACATTTATTGTTTCTCCAGTTAAAAAAATTCCATAATCAGTATAACTTGCAGTTTGTGTTTCATCTCTACAATCATAATCTTGTAAGTAGTACGCAGCAAGTGCTCCAGCAACTGCGCCTAAAACAGTAGTCCATCCTGTTAGAGTTCCAAATTTACCAAATGAAATCTTGTCAACTGCATTTGCACTACTTTTTTCTACGATTTCACTTGCTGGAAAGCTAATTATATTTTCTGAAAAAGAAATTTTTTGAAAAGGCAATTCTAAAATATTATTACTTGAAACAGTCACTTGATTATTTGTGTTTACAGTTAAATGTCCTTGATTTTTTCTAGAAAATACTGAGCTAACTCTATATTGCCAAGTTTGTTGATATCTAGCAATTGGTTCTGAAACTTGTGTTGCAAAATCAGTTATATTTGTTGAACTATATCTAACCCCATTTATTATAGTAGAGTAATCTCTAACCCAATTATTGTTTAAAGCTTGTCTAAGTTCTTCTCCTGAAAGATGACTAAATTTAGCCATATCTGGTTCAAGTTGTCTTAATCCACTAACTGAAACTGGCAGAGTAGTTCCATTAATATTAATATTAACTTTAGCATTTCCTTTAAAATCTGTATAAACTCCATCCTTTCCATATACTATATTATCATTAGGATTTTGTGATATAAAAATTTTTGTTAATTCAAAATCGCTTAACTCACTTAATTCATTATTAATTCCTTGTT
>CAZBHA010000053.1:0-5710 GCA_964491675.1 uncultured archaeon | reverse complement strand
ACTAGATAAACTAGAACTGACGTTAAATTCATTTAAAGATGAAGATTTAGAAAAAAATGAACTAGAAATTTTAAATATTTATAATGAACTTTTAATGAGTTATAATGATATAAAACGCCAAGCAATTGAAAAATTTAATGAATGTGTAGAAAAAAATATTTCTAACACTTTGTTAGGTAATGCAAAAAAAGAAATTGATAATAATAATTATATTTTAAGTATGTTTGCTTTAATTGCGACTGATTCTAGCGAATTTCAAATTATTGGACTTATTCCAATTATATTAATTATTTTTGTTGTTATTGTTATTGCAATTTATACTAAAAAGAACAATAAAAAACTTAAAGAAAAAGAAACTCAAATTAATTCAAATTGGCAAGATTAATTAATTGAATAAAAAATAAATTTAATTTAAGTTAATTGGAATTTTCCTTTAATTAATTTATCAGGATAAACCACAAGCCCTTTTCCATTAACAATATCGGCTTCAACAATTTTACGATGAATCTCTTCACCACGCATTTTTAATACTTCAATAGCTCTTCCTCTTTTTCCACCTTCATAAATTACACTGTAAAGAACAATAATTCCATCAGACAAAAATGAAACTGCTTGATCTACTCCAGCAACAACATTACCTAAATGCACCGGGTGAGGAGTTTCCATAATTAAAAAAGAAGTTATTTTATGAGCTTCAAGATATCTAAATAACTGTTCCATATAAACTCTAAATCTACTTGATTCTCCACTAAAAGCACTTGAAATACTAGTTAGTGAATCAATAAAAACAACATCAGGCTCATAGTCTTGAGGAATCAAAACTGGTTGAACATCAATAAGTAATTCTTTTTTTGCTTCACTTAAAAGCGCTTCTACACTTCGTGCAATATCAAGAGCATTAAATCTTTTAATTCGTAATAATCCTTTTTTTTCATATTTTTCCGCATCAAAATTAAACATTCTTAAGTGTGCTCTCAAATTATCTTCAGGTTCTTCAAAACTCATGAAAAGTACTTTTTTTCCATCTTCACAAGCCTTAACACAACTTTGCAAACAAAAAATAGTTTTACCCGATCCCGGCCCACCTTCAACAATTACTGCAGAACCAACCGGAACACCATGCGAAAATAATTTTTCAATCCCCCTAACACCAGGAACAAAATATTTTTTTGTTTGATCTTTATCCCCATAATAATATTTTACCATACTATAATCAACTCTTACAAATATATAAACTTATTTTTTTAATATTTTACTTTTATATTTTACACATAATTAATTTTTCTTTTTTTTAATTACTTTTTTATTAATAATTTTTTTATTTTTAATTACTTTTTTATTTGATAATTTTTTAACTTCATCAAAACTAATTTTTTCTTGAGATCTTTTTATTTCTTCATTTTTTTTATTTTCTAAAATTGCTTGTTCTTTTAATTTTTCTTTTTCACTTTCTAAATTCAACTTTTTCAAATTCTTTTTACTAATTAAAGATGCAATCGCCTCATTAAGTAAAGCATTTTGCCTATTTAACTCACGTATTTTTTCACTATAAATAGTTGTTTTTATTTGAAATTCATTTTCACTTAATTTTCCATCAATAAAATATCTTGTTTGTGATTTTTTTAATTCTTCTTTTAAAATAATAATTTCAGAGTTATTTTCTTCTAACTTTTTATTTAAGAAAAATAACTTTATTTTTTTTCTAAATAATAAAAACAATATTATTGGAATTAGAATAATTAAAATTATAAAAAACCAATTTTCTCTTAAAAAATTTGCTAAATTTTTTGAAGCAGCATCAGCCATTGCACTTGCTTTTGCTTCAATACTTTGCAACTCAATTATTTTAGTGTAACCTGTTTCTATTAAACTAATACATTGTTCATATCGCTCATCATTAAATTCAGCATTTGCTTGATTGGACAAACCCCAAAGTTCTTGAGTATCAACTTCATCTTCAACATTTTGAATAGCTAATTTAAAAGTATCAATTTCGTCTTTTGCTAAACGAGCATTAATTATAATTAATTCTATTTGTCTTACTTTTTCATCAACTTTTTGATAATTCGCAACCCTATTTTGTAGTTCCAAATTCATATTATTTTCAAGCAATTGATTTAGTACAAATAATTCATCCGCTAAACGATTAATACTAAACCCATCTTCGCGCAATTCAATAATAGTTAATCTTAATTCTTTTGATTTTTCTTGATAATTTAAATAATTTTGAGAAAAATTAAATACTATTTCAGTATTTGAATCATTAGTATCTTGTGCAAAACAAAAACTAATTGAAATTAATATAAGTAACAATAAAAAAATTATTTTTTTATTCATTTTATTTTCCTCTGTACCATGTTTTCCAAAATATTTTGGTTATTGGTTTATTTAACCTTTTTGTTTTCTTATACTCTTCCAACACAAGAGCCTCCTCAACCTCACTCAACCTCTTAGTCAACGAAGCAACCCTAGTATGATAAATCCGAGTCTCAATCAAACCCCTATCAAAATACTCCTTCTGAGTAGACCTCAACAACTCAAACAACTTACCCTTCTCCTCACCAAGACGAACAAACGCACTCCTAAAAGACAAAACATTCGCAAGCCTAGCCCCAAACTCAACAACACCCTCACTAACAACCGCAAGCCTCAACTCAAACTGATTCAACGCATCATAATACTCACCAATACTCATCCTATTCTCAACAAAACACCTCTTCTGAATACCCTGAATCAAACTCAACAACAACTCAGACTCAAGCGAAAGAGACCTTATCTTCTTCTTCAACCAAATAATTTTCAAACCCAAAAACAACATATACCCCGCTAACAATAAACCAACAACACTACCACTAACAAGCAACCAATTCTCAACCAACCAATACACCAAATTAAACTCTCCCTTAACTTCCAAACCAAAAGTCAACTCAGCTTCCTTCAACCTCTCAGCAGAAAGCGCATAATCCCCACGCTGAAACGCAACTTGTGCTAGGCCAAAAATCCTATCCGTGTTCGGAGTAGGAATACCTTTCAAACGCGCACCATTAATTAATCGTTCTAATTTAATCAAATTATTATTAGAAAAAATTGCCAAATCAAAAAGCTCTTTAGCTTTCAAATATAATTCATTTGCCAAATCATACCTAGAAGAATTCAACGCAACATTCGCATCATTTAACAAATTCGGCAAATTAACCAAACTAAAACCACTCTTCTCAAACTCAAAAACAAAACTTTCAATTTCATTTACCAAACCTCTCGCCTGATCCTTATTAATATCATGAATCAACAAAACAATATTTCTCGTTTCAATAAAACTACTCTTCCTTCCTCGCGCATCAACAAAAAAACCATCAATACTAAAAACAATCTCATACTCACCCGGACTAAAATACCTAGGAGAAACAATTTCAATCTCAGTCGCAAACTCATCACCCTTTCTCAAAACAGAAATAGCACTTTCCTTCAAACGCAAATACTTAGAAACAATCCCCCCAACACTCAACTTCAAATCAACCAAATTACCATCCAAAGGATTAGTAACCTTAATCTCAAAACTAGAATCCTGACCCCTCACAAGTTCAAAAAACTCACTCGTCCTAAAAAACAAATCCCTATCCTCCTCACTAGTAAAACCAAGACCACCACCAGCACTACCAGAACCACCATCACCACCACCAGGGCCAGCAGCACCACCACCAGGAGAAGACGGATCAGTAGGATCATTTGGTAAAACAGATTTTTCAACAACTTCAATTATTGTTTCTACAAATTGTTCTTTTTCTTGAGTTCCACAACAATTTGAAGTAAATCTAATTTTTTGTTGACCTGTCTTGGCAGAATTTCCAATAGTAAAAAGAACTGAAGTTATTTCAGAATTATTTTTACTCTCATCAAATATTTCCAATAAATCTTTTGTTTGAGTTGCTAGACCTTGTGTTAGAATCCAGTCATTTGGAAAATTCCAATCAAATATCACTGCATTTGCATCAACTATTCCAGCGTTTACTACTTTAACCATAAAATTTACATCAGTATCTCCCTGAGTAACAACTATTGGTTTTTCTAACCATTCAGTAAATAAAAATGGCCCATCGGAAACCGAAATTATATTAGAATTAATTATTTTTAAATTTGGCTCTGCACGAGAATTGGTTGATCCAAGAGTTATTACTAATGAATCGCTTCTTTCAACACTTTTAGTTTTAACGGTTGTTGATAAAAATGTTGATTCACCAGGCACTAAAGTTAAGATGTATCCATTTAATGGTTCAGGAGATAAATTATATTTTATATCTATTTTAGGATCCCAATTACTACTAATTTTAAAAGTTAAATTCATGTCACCTGTATTTTGTAATGCGATTGCTCCTAAATTTATTGTTTCTCCCAGACCGCCTGATTTTATTCCAAAATTAGTTGGAGAAGATTGCCAAGTATAATCCCAATATAAAAAAATATTATTTATTTCACTATTTGAATCATTACCATTTACATCTTTTGCATTTATAAAAAATTGAATTTGCTCCTCTTCACCACTTCCAACTAATTGAGTAGTAAATCCATAATTTGTATCAGAATAATTAATATCATTAACCATTATTTGTGAATTCCAATTAGTCCAGTTTTTATCTTCACCATAATCTTTTGTTCTATAAAATAGTTTTGCTAAATTAATTCCAGTATATTCTAAAATATTTGCATCAATTCCAACTGTAACGCCAGGATCTAAATCTGCATTAGAATCAGGAGTAGTTTTTATTGAATCAAAAAATGGCGGAGCAGTATCTAGCACATTAAATAATATTGAATTAGTATTTGTTTTCCCAGAAACATCAGTTACTAAAAAATTACAAGTAATTTCGCCTCCATTTAATAAATTTTTATCAAGAGTATATGAAACATTTATATCGCTAGCAAATGGATTTTCAATGTATGAATAATTTAAATTAGGCCCAACAAAATTAATTACAACTGATTCAATAACTGTATCATCTTCCCAAACAGTATAACATGAAATATTTGTTTCATTGTTTAAATCTAATGGATAATATCCGCTTTCAATATGTACTGGATCATTAATATCATTAGTACTTGCAACACCTAAATTTATATCAAGCGGGTTTAATAATTCAATAAACAATTTTTTTGAATCATTTAAATCTTCAAAAGGATTTGTTGTTGCGATTACTTGATTAGAATTTACGAAATCCCCAATTGATACCGATTCTAATCCAACAGATTTATTTCTAATATCAACTCCAAAAGAATAATCATTAAGTCTTAATGAATTTGAAATTGGCAAAGATGAATTAATACTTAGTAAATAAAGTAAAAATGAATCTAATGTGTTAGAATTATTTATAGAAAAATAATTTATATCAGTTAAATTTGTAACCGTGTTTAATCCATTAATATCAAAAATTATTTCTGAAGAATCTTTAAAATAAGACGCATAATTAAAATTACTTGGTTTAAAATTTAAATAATTATCATAATAAGCATCAATTACAGTAGAAGTTTTTAATAATATATTTGTATCAACTAAATAATAATTTGTTTTTGAATTAAAAGTATATAAAATATTATAATCAAATATAGAAATAATTCCTTCCTTAACCGTGCCCTTAACTAATAATTGTTTTAACAAAGGGCCATTATTAATTAAAGACATGGTGGGTGAAGAATTATTTGAAGCATTTCTTAATCC
>CAZBHA010000052.1:0-5852 GCA_964491675.1 uncultured archaeon | reverse complement strand
AGGCATAACTCCACTAGCTCTAACTTCAACAATTCCACCAATACTATCCTTTTTTGCTAATGTTTTTTTTAATAATTCAATAGCTTTTTGACTAGCATTTGCGTCAGGCATTCTAACTTCATTTTCATAAATTTTATCAATATCTCTTTCATTAAAGTTAGTTGCTTTTATATTTCCAATTTGACTAACAAAACCAGTTATTTTTATTTTGTTTTGTAAAAGTATTTTTTTTGCAATTGCTCCTGCTGCAACTCTAGCAATTGTTTCTCGCGCACTAGCTCTTCCTCCGCCTCTATAATCACGAATTCCATATTTTTTAAAATAAGTATAATCTGCATGTCCTGGTCTAAAAATATCTTTTATATTATCATAATCTTTTGATTTTTGATCTTCATTAAAAATAACAATTGCAATTGGTGTTCCAGTAGTTTTTCCTTCAAAAACTCCTGAAAGAATTTTTGCGCTATCACTCTCATTTCTTTTTGTTGCTGCAATTCCTGTGCCGGGTTTACGCTTATCAAGTTCTATTTGTAAATCAAATTCACTTAATTCTAAATTTGGGGGACAACCATCTACAATACAGCCAATTGCTTGCCCATGACTTTCTCCAAAACTAGTTACTCTAAAAATTTTGCCAAATGTATTTCCGCTCATAAAAAAATTGTTTTTCAAAGGGAATAAATAAGTATTGCTTTTAATTATTTTATGCAAGTTTTAGAAATAAGACCAAAAACAAAAATTAATGCTACTGTATTTATTCCCGGATCAAAAAGTTATGCTAATAGGGCTGTTGTTATTGCTGCTCTAGCAAAAAAAACTACAAAATTAAAAAATGTTCCGAGCTGTGATGATGTAAAATATATGATTGATGCAATAAAAAAATTAGGCGTGAAAGTAGAACAAATTAATAAAACTGAATACGATTTTACTCCTCCTTTAGAATTTAATTATAGTGGAGATTTATATGTTGGTTTAGCTGGCACTACTTCAAGATTTTTAACTGCACTTCTTACTATAAATAAAGGGAGTGTAAAAATTTTTGGAGAAAAAAGAATTCATGCTAGGCCAGTTGAGGATTTAGTTAAAGCCCTTGAGCAATCAATTGATGGAACAATTATTTCAGAAAATAAAACTGATAAAAATGAAAGATGTCTTCCTTTAATAATAAATTCAAAAGGATTAAATGGTGGAAAAATAAAACTCAAAGGAAATACTTCTTCGCAATATTTAACTTCAATTTTATTAAGTTCTCCGTGTGCAAAAGAAAGTGTTGAAATAGAAATAATTAGTGAATTAACTTCAAAATCCTATGCTGATATGACTCTTGACATAATGAATTATTTTGGAGTGAAAGTAGAAAATAATAATTACAAAAATTTTATTGTTCCAAAAAAAGATTATACTCCAAAAGAATATTTTGTTGAAATTGATGCAACTGGAGCAATGTACTTTTTAGCAATAACTGCAATAGTTGGTGGGAAAATAAAATTAAATAATGTTAATAAAAATTCTGTTCAAGGAGATTATGAATTTGTTAATATTTTAGAAAAAATGGGTTGTATTATAGAAAGGGGAAAAGATTATATTACACTTGAAAGTAATGGGGAGTTAAATGCAACTCAAGCAGATATGTCACTTCTTCCTGATAGTGCACAAACTCTAGCAATAGTTGCTTCAGTAGCAAAAGGTAAAACAAAAATAACTGGACTTAAAACTCTTAAAGTAAAAGAAACTGATAGAATTTTAGCAATTAAAAACGAACTTGCAAAATGTGGGATAAAAGTTGAAGCTGGGGATGATTACTTAATTATTGAAGGTGGAAAACCAACAGGTGCACAAATAAAAACTTATGATGATCATAGAATGGCAATGAGTTTTGCAGTGCTTGGTGCAAAAATACCTAATATAATTATTGAAGATCCAAGTTGTGTTTCAAAATCCTTTCCAGAGTTTTGGGAAATATTTGATTTGGTTTAAATAAAAAAAATTATTTTTATAAAAAGGTTAAAAAAATGGAATATGAAATTGTTAATTGGAAAAGACTTGATGAAGTTCAAAGAAAAAATTCGGGCAGAATGTTATTACATGAATTTTCAAAATTTACTAGTGAACCAAATTTTGACATTGGTGATTTTGTTAATCCTAAAACAGAAGTAAAAAGAGTTTTAGGTGTATTAAATGGAGAAAATAAGGGGTCAGAAAAAGCATTTGTATTACTTCATAAGGGACAACCAGTTTCAGTTATTGTTGGAAATTTTTTTAATGGTCAAAATAAAGCTTTAATGATAAAATACTTAGTGTCTAGTGATAGAAAAATAAGAAAAACCTTTTTTAAAAAACATGGTTTTACACCTGCACAAATGCTTTCTTTAAAATTTTTAGAATATGCTAAGAAACTAGGGCATACAAATATTTCATCCACAAACCAAACTAAACTAGGTGTGAAATTTTTTCAAAGACTAGAAAACAAAAAAGTTATTATAAGTAAACCTGCGGGACAAGGCAAACAAATCTCAAAAATTCCTAAAATAAGAAGGCGTGCTTGATTTTATTTAAAATGATTTAACTCATTTAAACCAATTTCTATCAAAATTTAATTAAAACAATACTTTTAAAAAGTTGGTTTGGTTCAATTTTCTTATTAGCTAGGTTTAATTAAATCTAGTTGGATAATAATTTGTGTAATAAGTAAAATGGGCCTATAGCCTAGTGGATAGGGCGACTGCCTTCTAAGCAGTAGGTCGAGGGTTCGATTCCCTCTAGGCCCGTAAACTTTTAAAAAAAGTTTAATCAAAATTGCTTCGCGTAATTTTTTAAAAAAGGTTAGCGAAAAGGGGCACCTTTGGTAGCCCGTAACCTTTTCGCCTGTTGGCAAAAGTTATTAGAAAAATTTGAATTTTTTGTAAGTTTAATCAAAAAGCTAATATTTTTAATAACCAAAAATAATATTTATTTATGAAAAAGCCAATTAGTACTGTTAAGAAAAAATTAGTAAAACCAGTTAGGTCAAATCCTTTGTTAAAAAACTTTGTAACTGGTAGAACACCAACTCTTTTAGGTGTAAAAAAACTAATGCTTAAAATAGAAAAAATGATTGTTGAAGGAAAAACTTTTAATGAAATTAGTAAAGCGTATGGGGAAAAACCTGAACAATTAGTTGCAAATGGAAAAATTCCTGTTTTTTTTAGAAATGGAAAATCAATAATTGGTTGTTATCAACAAAGTTCAATTTTATATTCATCGTTAAAAGAACTTGGGATAAGTGCACGCCTAACTAGACAAATTTTATCAGGAGTTCCACATTCAACAGTAATATTTCGCTTGAATGGAAAACTTTATGAAGCTGATTCATTTTTTGATCAAAGAATTGATTTAGTTGATAACCAAAGAAAGGAAAATATAAAATATTTAATGAAAAGAAATCAATTTAAATTTATTAAACCTGGAAAATATACTTATCAAGATTATAGAAAAGAAAAAAAGACTGGGAAATTAATTTAAAAAAATTTAAAGGTGAATTAAAATGAAATGTCCAATTTGTAATTCCATTGCAACTACTTATAATGATGATGGGGTTGCGACTTGTGCAAGGCACAGAAATCAAAAAATTAAAGCTCCGCTTTGTCCTGACTGTGGATCATTAATGGTTGTGCGAAAATCAAAGTTTGGTTCTTTTTGGGGATGTAGTGCTTATCCAATGTGTGAAGGAATAAAAAAGTGAACTTTTTTAAAAAGTAAAATTTTTTGAAAAGTAAAATTATTTAATTTAAAAACATTTTAAATAAATTTAATTTTTTTTTAAATTTCTCCTTGAATTCTTGCAAAAGCTTTTGTTGCAGCAAGTACTCCACTACTAGTGCTAGTTATAATTTGTGCTAAATTTCCTTTTACGCAGTCTCCTGCAGCAAAAACATTTCTAATACTTGTTTCTAAATTTTTATCAACTATAATAAAACCAGTTTCATCTTTTTTAAAATCAAAGTTTTTGGTTTGTGGGGTGTAACCAATATAAGTAAAAGATGCACTAACTTCCAATTCTTTTTCTAAATTTGTTTTAAAAATTTATTTCCCTTAAATTCTTTTATAGTAACATCCATTATAGTTTCTATATTTTTTATTTTTTTTATTTTTTCTGACCATTTATCAACGGAACGAAATTTATCCCTTCTGTGAATTATGTATACTTTATTAACTATTTTTGATAATGTAATTGCTTCTTTTAATGCAGAGTCTCCTCCTCCAAGAACTGCAACATCTTTTCCTTTGTAAAATGATCCATCACAAAGTGCACAATAATGAACTCCTTTATTTTCAAATTCAGCTTCTCTTGGAATATTTAATTTTTTAGGATTACTTCCAGCAGCAAAAATAAGGGTTTTACTAATAAAATCTTGTCCAGTAGTTTTTATTTTTATTTTATTATTTTCTTCACAAAAAGAAAGTATTTCTTCATTTTCTATTATTGCACCTTGAACTTCAATTTGTTCTTTAAATTTTTGTGCAAGCTCTGTTCCCATAATTTCAGTAAAACCAGGATAATTTTCTATTTCATTAGTTGAATTAATTTGTCCACCAATAAGTCCTTTTTCAAAAACTACTACTTTTAACCCATACCTTGCAGAGTAAAGTGCAGCTCCCACTCCAGCAGGGCCTCCTCCTAAAATTGCGACATCTATTTCTTTCATTTTTTCACCAATCTAATTTCTAACTAAGTTAGGTTTTAATTAAGTTTAGTTCTAATTGATTTAATAAAAAACTCTATTTAAAACTTACTAAATATTGATATCAACTTTTCTTTTTGCAATACTAAATTTAGTTTAATTTTTTTAAGTTTTTATATCCTGAAATTATGATAAATATAATTAAATAGTATTAAGTTCATATTATTTGGAATGTTTAATACTAATTTTGATAAAAAGTCTTCTGCGCAGGGTATGATAGGAAACTTTTTGAAAAAGTCTTATCAAAATAATCGTGCTCAGGGCACGATAGAATATTTGATTATTATTGCTATTGTTGTTGTTATTGCTTTAGTTGTTGTTGGTCTTTTAACTGGTTTTTTTGCAACTGGAAGTGGAGTTAGTACAACTCAGCAACAAATTGGGCAACAAACTCAAATGATTGCTATAGTTGATTCTCTTGTTAGTAGTGATGGGGATTATTTATTAGAATTAAAATCAAACGATTTTGATTCTTTAAAAATCGAAGCTGTTAATGTTGATGGAGTTGAAATTAATTTTTGTTCAAATAATGTAATTAGTCTTGGGGATGGGAAGATTTTTGTTGTTCCTACTGGAGAATTTTGCACAGAGGGTGGAAAAAAACTTGTTAAAAATTTGACTATTACTTATGTTCAAAACGGAATTAAAAAAAATTATTATTTTCAAAACGTTTCAATAAATTGTACTGAATATAATTTAAGTGATACAAAAAATCTAGCAAATTCTTTAGCAGCAGATGGAACAACTTGTGTTTCAATAAATTTGAGTGAGTGTACAATTAATGATTGGACTCCAAGTTATGGTGAATGTCAAGAAAATAATACTAGATCAGTTACTTGGACAAAAACAACAACTTGCGAAGGTGGTTACACTCCAATAACAACAAGTGAAAGTTGTCAATATGGAGTAGAAACTTTTACTGTTATTTTTGATTCTCAAGGTGGAAGTAGTGTTAGTTCAATTAGTGGTGTTGAGAGTGGAGAAACTATTACTCTTCCTACTCCAACAAGAGAAGGTTATACTTTTGTAGAATGGAACACTAGTGCTAACGGAAGTGGAAGCACATTCACTTCAAGCACACAAGTAAATTCAAACATAACAATATACGCACAATGGGAAGGAATATACTTT